>JBMTAX010000421.1:0-3681 GCA_049429145.1 Myxococcota bacterium | reverse complement strand
TCACATTCCAGGAGATCTCCTTCATTGCGTTTTTATCCAACATGCTGATTTTAAAAAGGAAACCAGGAACACCAGAGGGCGCCGCGACCTGGACATACGACAATATCTGACGGGTTTTTGCCCAAGGGGTGTGTGCTGCTGCTCGCCAAGCCCGAAAGGACCGCCATGACCCCGCACCTCACCACCCTCGCCCTCGCCACGAAAGCCGGAGATGCCCGCGCCTGCACAGCGTTGATGCGCGGCCTTACCTCGTGGCTTCGCGCCACGCTGTTCCGTGCTGTGCATGGGCGTGGTTTACCGCTGTGCGAGGCCGATGTGGAAGACCTCACCCAAGAGCTCCTGCTCGAAGTATGGACCAAAGATCTCGCTCGCTTCGATGGGACACGCGGTGACTTCCTCGGGTTCGTGAAGGCCCGCGTGCGCTGGAAACTCGGGGACACGACCCGACGCGCGTCGAAGAACCGCGAGACGGTCACCGCAGAGCTTCCCGAGACCCCTGCGCCCCACGCTTGCCCCGAGGAGCAGATCGACGCCGCCCACCGTGAGCTGGTGTTGCTCACCCTCCCCACCGTCGTCGATCGGGTCCTCCAGCACGACAGCGCAGCCCACCAGGCGGTGAGGCACTACGACCTCGACGGCCAGCCCCTCAAGCGGGTGGCACAGCAGCTCGGGGTCCATGTCTCGAACGCCTGCCGCACGCGACAGCGCGGGATCGCCCTGCTCGCGGAGCGAATGCCTGCAGCGCTGCGCCTCGCCGCGTAAGCGAGGGCGCCACCGCTCGGGTGGCTGATGCTCGAGGGGAAGCGTTTCGAACGTGTGACTGGCAGGAAGGCCGGTCACCGACAACGCAAGCTGAACAGCAAATGGCAGCGGGGTGGCGCCGGTGACCCAAGGAGCGAGACCGGGATCGTCGAGGTACTGCTGCCGCGCGCTGGCCTGCTCATCGCACCTGACGGTTTGCAAGCGGGACCTTGAACGCGGTGAGTTTGGCGCGATGGTGGCGACGATATGGGGCAGGAAGCCGGGGCGGCACAAGGCGCAGTTCGTCGAGCACGAGCGCTTCGTGCGCGCGAATATTCGCCTACGGCTCGCCACTCGCCGCCTCCGCCGCTCCCTGCTGCTCCAAGCAACGACTATCAACCCACGTTCTGCGTCGATGAACGACCGACCCACACAGTCGGGTTCATCGACCATGGCCGTCCCCCCCGCGAATTGAATCTTTCGCGCGAGTGCCTCGCAGCGGTCCCCTATGTCAGGAAAGTTCTCATCGAACCGATGGTGACGTTGCAGGCACCTCAAAGAGCTGCACCAGCTTGTCGAGACACACAGGCTTGAGAAGATGGTGGTCAAAGCCAGCATCACGAATTTTGCGCTTCACCCCATCGTGTCCGAAGCCGGTGACCGCGATGAGCAAGGCTCCATGACAACCCGCATCCTTGCGAATGGCCCGCGCCACCTCGAGTCCCGTGACATCCGGCAGGCCGATGTCACAGAGCACCGTGTCGGGTGCGAACTCTCGCGCTGCCGCGATGGCCTCCTCGCCGCAAAAGCAGGTGCGCACCTCACATCCGGTATCGCGCAAGAGCTGCGCCAGCGCGATTGCGCCACCTTCGTTGTCATCCACCACGAGCACGCGCCGTTGTAGCGTGCGCTGCCACGGCGGGGTGGCTTCTTGCGCCATCGGCAGGGGAGAGGCGTCGATGCAGCGCGGCAGCGTAACGGTGAACGTCGCCCCCCTGCCGAGACCACCGCTCGATACGCCCACGGTACCCCCATGGAGTTCCACCAGTCGCTTCACGATGGTGAGCCCGATGCCTAGCCCTCCGCCCGCAATGGCGCTGCCGCGAACCTGAGCAAAGGGCTCGAAGACCTTTTCGAGGCTTTCGGGCGCAAGGCCGACGCCGCTGTCCTCCACCACGATTTGCCAAGCCTCGTTGTCACCCCTGGCACGCAACGCAATATGGCCGCCGATGGGGGTATATTTCGCGGCATTGGTCAGCAGATTCACCACCACCTGTTCGAGCCTTGATTCGTCCCCGAGCACACCATCCTCCTCGGGAGACATGGAAAGTTCCAGACGATGCTCACGCTCCTGCACCAAGGGCATGACAGTGTGCACAGCACGCTCCAAGGTTTGTCTCAGCGATAGGCGCCGTGGCTGAAGCCGGACTTTGCCCTCCGAGATCCGCGTCACATCCAGGAGATCGTCGACGATGCGAACGAGTTGTCTCACTTGCGAGGCCACCATATCCAATGTCCACGCCCGTCGTTCGGCGTCCACGTGTGGGTGTTGGACCAACTGAATGCCATTGCTGAGAGCAGCCAGAGGATTACGGAGTTCATGTCCCAAAATGGCCAGAAACTCATCTTTCCGCTGATCGACTTGTTCAAGGCGGCGCATCTTCTCTTGCAGAGATTCCCGGCTTGCCCGCAGCTCCGATTCTATTTGGGTGCGCTGGCTGATGTCGAGATGATTACCGACCCATTCCGAGACTCGCCCCTCTCCGTCGAAAACCGGTAGGCCACGGGAAAGAATAGTATGGCGTCTACCATCGGTGGTCGTAACACGCAGCTCGCGCTCCCATGGTCGACGTGCCGCGACACAAGCACGCCATGCCTCGAGGACATCGGCCCGGGTGTCGGCATCTAGAACGTCCACCCAAGCAAATCCCTGCACTTCCTCAAGAGTACGGCCCACCAACGCAAGGAAAGAACCACTGACGTATTCGAGTGCTCCACGAGAGTCGGCGCGCCAGACGCCATAGGGCACCGTCTCCCCCATGATGCGGTAGCGGCGTTCACTGTCACGAAGGGCACGTTCTGTCCGGCGGGCCTCACTGACATCGGTAATGGACCCTACCATTCGTCCGCGCAGAGGCCCGTCCTCGCACACGAGGCGTCCGCGAAGAAGAACGACTTTGTCGTCGATGCCGTCGGCAGGAGTGAGGCGAATCTCTGCCACCAACTCTCCGCCTCGTTTGAAAGCACGCCGCAAGCGTCGATCAAATCCATCCCTGTCTTCTGGGTGAATCCTCTCCATCAGCCGGGGGTACGACCAAACCTCTCTCGGCGAGGAATCCCCCCACACCGCAAAGAATCGAGTATCCGCAGTGAGCTGCATGGTCGCAGGGTCGAGCTCCCAAGCCCCAAGACCCGCGCATTCCACCGCCAGCTGGGTCCTACGCTGCTCACTGCTACGCAATCGCGACAGCTCCAGTTCCAGACGTTCATTTTCCTGCTGGAGCTCTTTCCACTGAGGCTGCCCAATCGTTCCGCCATCCATCCTGCGCTCACCTCGAAAAGACGAGGCGCCATGGCATAATCAAAACGACGATTCCACACGAGAAACGAAGAATGGACCTGCGAAGTTTGCACCTTCACCTCGCGCAAATCTTACCGTAATCTCATCTACGAGACTTACCCGATTTCGATTTTGAGGCACGAAACCCTCCGAAGCGCGCGAGCGCTTGCAGTGGAAGAAGGTATCGGCATTCCATGGGCAGGATGCCGATTCGGAAAACCAATACCGCCACGACGCAGCCATCGATGTTCTTCCTAGAAGAGGATAGGCGAGGGTTCACAAACCCTCCTCTGGATATACGGGTCCGACGCCCCCCAGAGAATCGCCGCCCCCCACACCCCAGCCCCAGACCCAAACCCCCCGCCTATTTGCGAGGGGGG
>JBMTAX010000420.1:0-3694 GCA_049429145.1 Myxococcota bacterium | reverse complement strand
TTCGCCGCCGCGGGCTTGCGCCTCGAGCGGTGCGCGCCCGGGGACCTCGACGGCACGACCCTCTTCGGCGCCTATCAGCCCATGCTCCACCGTGCGACGGTCAAATGGTTCCCTCACAGTCGCGCCTATTTCGAGGGAATCGCGGCCCTGGGCGATGAGGTGTGCCTCACGGTCGCGCGTGACGACGTGGGGCGCACGCTTGGATTCATTCTATGTTTCGACGCCTGCTCCATGCCGGTCGCATCGGGGTGGTGCCCGACGCATATCGACGTCATGGTGTGTACTTTCGTTTGCTCTACGCTGTTCTCGAGGAGGGGTTTCGGGTGGGTTCCACCCACGTCAGCCTCGAACCCACCGCCTATCGCACCAAGCGTCATCTCGGAGCGCGACGCAAGCGCACCATCAACCTCGTGCTCGGTGTGAGTCCCTTATGGCGGATGTTGCTGGGAACCTGCGGAGGGCTCGGTCGTCGACTCCTGCGCCACCTCGATCACCGCCGCACCCTTGAGCGGGTCTATTAGGGTTTGTCCAGATCTTGCGGGATTCAGACGTGGTGGGAGCTTTTTGACGGATTTGCTTGAAAAACAATGCCTTGTGCTCGGTGGGAGCCGCGGCCTGCACCCCTCCCGTGCCCCGCGACATTCGAACTTAGAAACACTGCGCGGCCGGACGCGATAACCCATCCTGAGGAGGACACGATGTCCGAGCTGCGAATTGGTACCCCCGCCCTCAACGTCCCCGTTGGTCGAACCACTGGCGCGACCGCCCAGCTCGCCGAGCTGCAGCGCCCTGGCCTCAGTCCCAACGACCTGCGTGCCGGTGCCAGCGCGGCGGCAGACCTCTCCAGCGCCGCTCTAAGCGACGTTACGCGCCGCATGGTTGAGGGCACCCCCCTCGCCGGCCAAGAACTCACCGACGTGCGGCGCGCTGTCGCTGCCACGGATGGCGTCGGCCCTCCCCCTAGCGGTGTCCCCGCCATGCGCCAGTGGCTGCAGGGGGCTCGCCCCGTGCTTGATGCGGCCAAAGCTGCTGCCTTCGAGCTGCGCCAAGCCTCATTCTTCACCACCCCGGGCTTGGATGCCGAATCAAAGGCAGCTACGTCCAAGGTAAATGCATTTGCCGACAAAGTGCAGGACGTCGAGGAGCGCGCGGGTCTCCGCCGCCCTGTGGCGCCGGCTGACCCGAATCGACCGCTCGGGCAGAACACCCGCGCCGTGGCCGAAAACGGAGGTCTGCTTCGAGGTATCTTGGGCCCCTTGGCGCGCGTGGTCGACGCTGCTGACGCCGTCTCTCGGCCCCTCGAGCACGCCCGGTATTCCGCCGCACAGGCCGACTATGAGAAGCGTCTGGCTGCATACGAGAACGCGCGCAAACTGTACCCCGTGGGGGCGCAGTGACCGATCAAAGTGAGTCCGCGGCGGAAGGCGAACTCTCGCTGCGGCCTGAGGTGGCTGCGCTCGCCGCCGCTCTCGAACTTCACGAGGGCCAGTATCGAGTCCCCGATGAGGTCATGTCAGGCCTACAGAGCGCGCTTCCTCGTTTCGACCACGAGGGATGGGTACACTTGCTGGCCTTTTGCCACAAGCTCCACCGCGTGGGTGGTGACGCTGCGTCGTCGTTGCGATCGTCGTTGTTTGCGCTCATGGCGACACAGCTGGGCTCCACCGAGGCTGCCATCGATGCATTCGTCGCGAAGGCCGGGGGAACCAGTGTCGGCGGGCCCCTTCCCTTGACGGCAACCACGAGCTCTCGTCCGGCGTTACCCGCGGTCAAGCCATCTCGCGGTTTGAAGTAATCCCAGCCATACGCATTCTTCAGGTCGGTACGGCGCAGGCCCGTTAATCGCTGATTCGCGTCTGCCACGGGCTGTACACCGAAGGGGGACAGGTGCTGTCATTCTCCTCGACGAGAGTGCGCAGTCCGGGGATCTCGTCAGCCGGAACCAAGGTTCGTTCCAAGAATAGACGCCACGCCGCGATTTCCTCGTCGGAGACCGAGGCCGCAGAGACGGTGCGGCGACCCACGGCGTCGAGCGCTCCGCCTTTGACGACGCCCACCCCAGGTACCTCGAGACTGAGGGTATCGCTGCGCCGCGGGGCGATGACGAGGCGGCCCCGGTCGGGGGCCGCGGTGAGTCGCTGCAGGAGCACCATATTGTACCGGCCTTGCACCGTCGGGTCTGCTTCGAGCACGTCGACCACACGTTGCGCGAGCCGGGTGACATCGTCTTCGCTGCCCTCGAGGAGAAGTCCGCGCAACGGCGAGAACGCGTAGCTCGACAGCGTGGCGTCGCCGAGGCGCAAAAGCTCGTCGAGCTGTGAGCGCGCTATGCCGAGCTTCTGTTCGAGGGGCAGAGGTTCTTGGTGTGCATGCGAATGGAGGTGAGGCTGCGAGTTGCCTGCCTTGCCATTGAAATGGACCCTCGTCGAAGGGCCGAGACGTCGCTGCAGCGCCAAGACATCGCGAAAAAACGATGGCTCGAAGTTTTGCTCCCGATGGTCGACGGGAAGGAGAAGCAGGTGCTGGCTCTCGCTGCGTGCGTAGGGAAATGCGTTGGGGAGAACGCGCAGCCCTCTCCATTGAAGCGAATGTCCTCGGAGAGGAGGGCCACAAAAGGGGCAATCAGCGCACGGTCTAGTGGCATGCGCTCCCGCGATCGGAGACGCCACGGGGGCGAGTTCCTTGGTGCCCGCGGGCGCTTGTCGATGCGGAGAGTAGAAGAGCTCGAGGCGAACCTGGTCGCTCGCTTCCGCCGGCAATGTTTCGATGCGCATGCCCCGGTGTCGAGGTGCGAGCTGTGCAGCCTCCGTCGCGAAGAGGGCCTGCACCGCACCGGGCAGGAGTACATCGGTCACATGTGGAATTCGCCCTTGCTGCAATGCCCGACGTGCTCGGGCGAGAGAGGGCATTTGGCCCTCGGCGGCGCGCTGGCGCGTCCATTTGCCATCCCGCCCGTGCTCGCGCACCCAAGCGACACCCACCTGACCTGTGTCAGGCGACGGTGCCGTCGATGCGGGCGGGGCTTGGTCTACCGCTGCGCCCGTCGGCCCGGTGTCTGCGTGACCGACCTGAGGGGAATGCTCTGTACGGACCACGCGCATGGACATCTCCCGCGAACCTGCCCCTGACTGTACCCCATTCGTCCAACAGGCATCGCTGGAGGGAGAACCCGAGGTGACGGGCTGCGCCCGCGGTACGCACCGCACTGATCCACCGAGGGACACTCCGCACCCCGGCTTCCCTGCAGATCCCGGTACGTGCACACTGAAAGGGCGGTCGCTGAAGATGTGGGGTTTACGTCGTCGGGGGAGGTGCAGGTGCTGAGACAGCTCTTTCAGCTGCAACTGCCCAGTGTTGGGGGCGACGAGTGGGTGGGCGAGGCGGACCGGCAGCGGCTCCTGGAAAACGCCTTCGGTCACGTGTGCGAGCGTGCGAAAGGCGCGCCGTTCATCTACGTGCTCGCGGCCGCGGCGATTACCCTCTTCACGCCTGTGCCGACCCAACACAGCGCGGTGATGCTCGGGTGCGTTTCCTTTGTCATCGTATCGTCAGCACTGCGCTTTATGATTCAGGTGCTGCTGCCTCGCCTAGGCAAGCTCGAACTGGCGGTACGGGTGAAACTTTTTTTTGTGGGGATTTCATCCACCGCGGTCGCCTGGGGGGCTTTCACCGCGGCGACCAGCGTTCTTTATCG
>JBMTAX010000419.1:0-3706 GCA_049429145.1 Myxococcota bacterium | reverse complement strand
ACGCCGAGACGGCAGAGCTCCCGTTCGGTTGCGGGGAATGTCGTTCCTGCCGTCGCGTCCTCCAGGGAGCCCACCCTGACCTGCAGTGGCTGATGCCGGAGGCGGAGGCGGTAGGGCGCGGTCTGGTGGAAGCAGACGGAAAGCGACAACCTTCACGCGAGATCAGGGTTCCTCAGGTGCGCGACCTCACTCGGGCGATGCGCATGAAGCCATACGAAGGGCGTGCGCGGGTGGCCATCGTCTTGGAGGCTCACCGGATGAATGTGAACGCGGCCAACGCGCTGCTAAAGACGTTGGAGGAACCCGGGGAGCATTCGTTACTGGTGTTGACCGCCCCCCACGAACGCGCCGTGCTCCCCACTATCGCTTCCCGTTGCCAGCGCATCACTTTCAGTCCCCTTCCCGAGGCGATCGTGAGGGCGGTGCTCGAACGCCTGGGTCTCGTCGACGCTGCAGCACGCGCAGCCCTTGCAAATGGCTCCGTCGCAGACGCGCTACGCCTGGACCCGAAACTGGTGGAAGAGAATGCCGACGACTTCCCGCTGCTCAAGGTGCTCGCGGGAGGCTCCACCGGTGCGCGCCTCGACGCCGCTGAGGCCTTGGGAAAAGACAGAGGCGAGGTCGACCGGGCACTGGTCCATGCGCAGCGCCAGCTCGCGAAAGATTTACGTGACTTCGTCGCCGCCGCACCAGCAGACGCGGAAGCAGTGGCGGAGCGCCGTCACCGGGCGCAGCTGCTTACGGCACTGGAAGAAGCCCGGGGGGCCTTGCGAAACAACGCTCAGGTCCAGCTCACGCTAGAGTCGCTGCTGCTCGCAGCGAACCGGCGGCCTCGGTCACGCTCGTCGCGCCCCTAGGTTTGCCTCGAATCGACTGGGGTTGGTCCCCGGGTCACACGGCCTACACGCTATGCCGCGTGCGCCTTGTGGGGCCTCTGGGACCACGGTAAGGACGTCGGTATGCACGCGGAACAGGCCCCCTCGGCAACTTCACGCGAAGGGATCCCTCCCCTCGCCTTCCTGGCTCTCCCCGTTGCCGTCTACTTGATTGGGTTCCTCTTCCTGCCGCGGCCTACGTCGACGGAGGCAGACCGGGCGCTGGTCGATCGAGGCGTTCTCAGCGATGTGTTGTTTCTGCAACGCCCCTCGTTCGACCACGAGCTCGGCGTCACTTTGGGAAAGGCGGTTCGGCTTCTCGGCACCGATACGACCGGTGGCCCTCTCGCCCGGGGCGACACCATCGAAGTCTCTCTCTTCGTTGAGGTGCTTACAGAGCTCGATCGTGACTGGCGTATGTTTCTGCACATCGACGCGCAGAGCGGTGGTTACCGCATCCACGGGGACCACCTGCCCCTCGGCGGTCGGTACCTGAGCTCACTGTGGCGCGCCGGGGAGTTCTTGAACGACCGTTACACCACATCGGTACCACTCGACGCGACGCCTGGAACCTATGACATCTGGGCTGGCTTCTATATCGGTGAGGAGCGCATGTCGGTGAGTGATGCCTCCTCCGGCCTCCACGATGGCGAAAACCGGGTCCGTATCGGGACCATCGAGATCCGATGAGTCGCGGGCCGACCTTGGTGGCGTTTGACCTCGGTGGCGTGCTGGTGGACGTCGATCGCGAGGGTCTCGCCGGTGCGCTGCAACGGCTTCCGGAAGAAATCGAGCGAGCCTTTTTTGGGGCCCATCGCCATGACCACCTGACGGTCGGCGCACTGTCTGGGGAGGCTTACGTTGCAGCCGTCGCGGCCGACCTGGGCGCACGGGAGGATGACGTCGCCCGAGCGTGGCGCCAGGTGGTGACGACGAGGCCGGGGGCCGCGGCCATCGTAAGTGGCGTCGTCGTCGAAGTGGCGGCGTGGAGCAACACCGACGCTCTCCACTACGCCGAGCTGCGGCCGACCCTCCCTGAGCGGTTGTGGACGCGACGTGCCCTTTCGCAAGAGGTGAGAGCCGCCAAACCCGAGGAGAGCTTCTATCGTGCAGCGTTGGCGAGGCTAGGCTGCAACCCCCGAGAAGTTCTGTTCCTCGACGACCTCGCCGCCAACGTGGCGGGCGCCGCAGCATGTGGGGTGCAGGCGGTGCAGGTCACTTCACTAGAGGAGGTCGCCGCGGTCCTCGCCGCACACGACCTGCTGCAGCCGTCCTGAAAGGGAGTCCATGCGCGCCACCATTTACCTCGCAGGAACGCTCCTCCTCTTGTTGGCGCCCGTGCGAGAAGCCGTAGCGACCCCCCGTCTCGCCGTACTCGTGGTGGTCGATCAGTTGCGGGCCGTCGACGTCGACCGCCTCGCCCCGTTGTTCGGCCCAGGTGGTCTCGGGGGGATTCCTCGCCGGGGAGCGCACCTGACCTTACGCTACAGCTACGCGGCCACAGAGACGGGCCCAGGCCACGCGACCCTAGCGACGGGAACGAACCCGCCGTTGCACGGCGTCTTGCTGAACCATTGGTACGAGGCGTCGGGAACGCGACGCTATGTGGTGGACGACGACAAACCTGTGATTGGCCTCGAAGACGCGCCTCGAGGCCGTGGTCCCGCCCTGCTGCGCGCGCCTACCCTCGGCGATGCGATGAAGGCGGAGAGCGGCGGCCTTGCCCGCGTCGTCACCATCGCCGGGAAGGACCGCAGCGCCATCCTCACGGGTGGGTTCGCGGCAGACATCGCCCTCTGGTACGAACCGCGCCTCGGGCGCTTCTCCTCCAGCGGTCACTACCCTGGCGGTGTGCCGTCGTGGGTGGCGGAGAACGGTGGCGTGGGTGCACGCTTCCCCATGGAAAGCGCCTCTTGGACGCCTTTGGGCTCGCCGTCCGGCCCTGCGCAGCGCTTGCTGCCAGCCGATGACCTCGCGGGGGAGCAGGCGAGGCTCGGCGGGCGGTCTTTCCCCCATGACCTGGGCCGCCTGGTCGACGTCGAGAAACAGCGTGCGGATTTCGTAGGCACTCCTGACGCGATGGCCGCGGTCTTCCAGCTCGGCCTCGCTGCGATTGACGCGGAAGGGTTAGGGGAAGACGTCATTCCGGACCTGCTGGTACTCGGCGTGTCTGCCACAGACCATGTCGGTCATTGGTACGGGCCGGGCAGCCTCGAGAGCGTGGACATGCTGCGAAGACTTGATCTCGCGCTGCGCGAGCTGGTCGCCTCCCTCGACCAGCGACTGGGTTCTGGTGGATATGTCCTCGCCGTCACGGGAGACCATGGGGCACCCGCTCCCCCGGAGCGCACAGCCATGGCGCGGGTCCCGGCAGAGCGCATCGACGTCGCTCCGCTCCTCGCGGAGCTCGAAGCGGTAGCAGTGCGGGCGTTGCCCGGCCGCAGCTCAAGAGAGCGGCGAATTCGTGGGCTTCTGCCACCTCACCTCTACGTGCGGACCGATGACCTGACCGCCGCCGAACGTGACTTGGTGTTGTTGCGCCTCACGGACCATCTGCGCGCACACCCGCAGGTCCATGGCGCGTGGCGTACCGATGACGCTGCGGCCATCACAGGCCCCGTGGGAGAGGCGTTGCGGCAGTCCCTCTACCCGGGTCGAAATGGGGAAATTCTCGTGCTGCAGGGCCCCCGTAGCGTCTTTGATTTCGGGGACCACGCGGGAACGGACCATGGCACCCCATGGGCCCACGACACACCTGTACCGCTGCTGCTCCTGGGACCGGGCGTTCGGCACGGGCGCATCGCGCAAGAACGTGACCCGCGGGCCGTCAC
>JBMTAX010000418.1:0-3713 GCA_049429145.1 Myxococcota bacterium | reverse complement strand
GTGGCGTTTGGCGTGCGCTCCAGAGGGGCAACGGTTTTCTGCACCCAAGTTGGGGTCGCCGCCGGTGTCTGCGCAGGCGACGCGGTGCTGGCGAACCCAGCCTTTGCGAAGGCATGCAAACCGCCTTTTCCCCTGGGCCAGAGCCGCTACAACGCTTCCATGCCAGACGCGTCCGCGACCTCGCCCACCACCCCACCCATGCCCGAGGCGCACAAGCCCCTCTGCTTTGTCCCCATCGCGCCTCCCCCCCGCGAACAGCGACGGGGCCGAGGGGCACGCTTCGCCGCGTCCGGCGAACGCCGTACCCGCTATTCCTTGCCCGAGAGTCTGCTGTCGTCGTCACCCGTCGGGTTTCGCACGCGGGTATCGCTGCGTGCCGAGGAAGCGGCGACGCTGCTGAAGATTGCGTCGCTGCCGAGGCCTGATGCCTTTGTGCCCGCGGGGGACATCCGTGAGCAGCGGCTTTTCGAGGAGAGCTCTCTCTCGGTGCTCGTCGCGCGACAGTCCACCAACTTCCGCGGCTGGCGCGACGTCATCGTAGGCGGACCCGACGCAAGCCAGGTGGCATCCCTCCTGCGACGCATCGGAACGAGTGACGTCCCTGTGCTCGACGACGCGAGCCACTGCCATGTCGTGTTGTCTCGCCCGTACCGCACGCCATTCACCTTCCTGCTTACCTTCGTGGGGCACGCTCCTGTGGCGAGCCTCCTGCAAGTGCCGGCGCGGGCCCTCGCGAAGCGCTTCCGCCATTCCGACGACATTCCGACCATCGGCTACCTGCAGCACCTCCACCTCGGGGTTCTCGCCGACGCCATGGAGCGTGCGGTCGTGCTCGCTTCGCGCGGCAGGGCGCGCGCCCAGCTCCACCTCGCGCCCATGAAGCCCACCTCGGCCGACGGAAAAGCCGCCTTGCGTGAGCTCGAGCAGCTCGTGGGTCTTACCGCCGCCGAACGACGCGCGGGGGTCAGGGTCGGACTCATCGCCCAAGTCGGTGACGTCCCCGCCTCGGCAGATGGAGGACTCGCCCTCGACGACGAGACGTCTATGCGCCTCGGTGCGGCGCTCATGAGCCTGCGCAGCGAACGCATCCAGCCTGGCGTGAACGCCGAAGCGGCGGCGCCCGAGGCCTATCAGGAGCGGCAAGAGGTCGACGTCCCCGAGGCCCTTACCGAACAATGTGGGCGCGCGCTGTACAACGCCTTCGCCCATTTCACCGGCGTCTCCCGCGACGAGGCGAAGCGCCTTGTGCTGCTCGAGCGCGTCGACGTCCTCACGCCGAATGGCCGCGAGCGTCTGCGCGCGATCCGCGCGGAGCTCGAGGAAGTCACCGAACGTGTCCTCCGCGGACTGCCTCTCTGGGCCGACCTCTCCCTGGGGCGCGCGCTTTCTCGCAACACCGCGCGGGGCAAGAAGGCCTTCGCGCTCGCGGGGCAGCGGGTGTACCTCGGCGGATTGTCTCGACGAGAGGTCGAGGCACGCGGGCTTGGCTTCAACCATGCCGTACGCGCTCTCGGTGCCGCTGCTGCGCGGGCAGCGCTGGTCGCTGAGATAAGTGGCACCACCGAGATCCCCGAAGGTTGTGACCTCCTCGCCGGCGTGTGCCTGATGGCTGGCCCGGTCAACCAGAACGACATCGGGAAATCGTTTTTCGGTATGAAGGACCTGCTCGCCCACGCCTTTCCTGAGCGTGACCCAACGAGTCTGCTCGTGTGGACCTTGAAGGCGAAGACGGTCGCCGACCCCGTCGGTAACGAAGAGCAGCTCTTGAACGCCGCCCGCAAGGGCGCCCTCGTCGACCTGCGGCCCGGTCCCCACGAAGTCATCGCGGTGAGGCAGGGCCGAGCGCTCGTTCCATTGCGCCAGCGTGAAGGCCGCGTGAACCAAGAGAGAGCGTTCGCCGACGTGGGTAACTTCGTCACCGACCCCGAAGGGCGCGAGATCCCCGGGAACCGGGGGCTGGCCTGGCCTCGACAGTGGGCCGAGGAGACCATCTTCAAGAGCCCCCTGCGGAGCGCGCCATGATGAGCGCCACGTCGTCACTGACGACCTCGCTGCTCCGGTTGGTGCCCTTGGCGCTGCGGCGCTCGGGTCCACTCAGCGCGACCTGCGAGCTGCCCCGCATCGCTCGTGAATGTCGGCTCCACATCGACGAAGGTTGGCTGCGTCAATACCGTCGGCTCGTCGGCGCCGCCGAAGAGGGCGTGCTCCCTCCTTGTGCCCCGCAGGTGCTGGCCTCAGGTCTTCACCTCGCGATTTTGGGCGATAAGCGCTACCCCTTCCCCGTGCTGGGCATGGTGCACACCAAGAACCTGATCGAGGAGCGCGCCCCCTTGCCCGAGGACGCGACGCTACTGCTGGAGGCGGCCCTCGAAGCGGTTCGACACACCGAGCGGGGCGTCGAGATCGATATCGTCACCACGTGCCACGTCGACGGCGAGCATTTCGATGGCCCGCCGCCGTGGCGGTCTGTGCTGACGGCGTTGGTGCGACGCCGCGGGACCAGCGAAGGCAAAAACGTGCGGGCGTCACGAGAGGAGCATCCACAAGGCGCCTCCCCCTCAGCGTCGTCGTCGGTGGTGCAGGTAAAGAGCGATCTCGGCCGCCGTTACGCGCGTCTCGCAGGCGATGCGAACCCGATTCATCTCACCCGATGGAGCGCGCAGGCGTTCGGCTTCCCGCGCGCGATCGCTCATGGCATGTGGACGCTGCAGCGGGCTCTCTCGGAAGCCGAGGAGTACTTGCCCGCGCGACCGCGAGCCATCGAAGCACGCTTCGTGCGCCCCGTATTGCTCCCGGGCGCCATCGTCATCCATCAAAACAAGCCCGAAGAGAGCGAGCACAGTTTGACGGTGATGCCGACGAGGAATGGCCCGCCGCATCTCGTCATCCGTTCACGCGCTCTGCCGACGGCCTAGCGGCCAAAGAGACCTTTGAGCCAACCGAGGAAACCGCCCCCGCCGACAGAGGCGACAGCGGCTCCCTGAGCCCCTGCCCGGGTGTGCATCTTACGAAGGACGACCGAGGGCGTGCCTTTCGTGGCGATGCTCGTCGTCACTTCACGACCGGTGGTGAGCTCCACGGCGGTGAGGGTGAGAATGCACTCTTCGGAGAGGTGGAAGTTCACTTGCACGCGAACCTCTCCCTTGGCTTTCTTCGGGAGGTCGGTGAAACCGAGAGTGGCGAGTCGCTCGTTCTGCGCCACGAGGTCAGCCTCGCCTTGGTAGACCTCGAGCTCCAGCGAGGGCTGCTTATTCTTCGTCGTCGCGATGACGTAGCTCTTGGATGCCGGTAGCGCGGTGTTGCGTTCGATGACCTTCTTGAAGCGACCCGCCGGCAACGCGACACCGAGCGACATGGGATTCACGTCAATGAGACGCACGCCCTCACGGGTTTCTACTGCCCGGGCCAAGAGCGCTGCGCCCACCGCCACCGCCTCGTCGGGGTGCACCCCCTTGTGCGGTGCCTTGCCGAAATACTCTTGCAGGCGGTCGCGTACGCAGAGCATCCGCGTCGCACCGCCAACGAGGATCACATCGTCGACGTCACTCGGTTTCATTCCCGCATCGGCCATGACCTGGGCGAGCACCGTCATCGCCCGGTCGACCAGAGGCTTGACGAGGGCATTCATCTCTTCACGGACCAGCTGTGCCGAGAGGTCGTAGGTCTGGCCGTCGATGTTGGTGGCCTGGGGGATATGCACGCCTACCGAGGCC
>JBMTAX010000417.1:0-3714 GCA_049429145.1 Myxococcota bacterium | reverse complement strand
GGCCCCCCACCCAAGAACGCAGGCTGAGGCGAAAACCCGCTGAAGCACCTTTTCGCCTTGGCCTGTTCGCCCAAGGGATGGCGCGGGCGCATTGGGGCTGAGCCCTGATGTCCGGTACGGCTTGGGCTGCTATGTCCTCTGACCCGCCTTTCGCGCTGTCCGGCGTCGTCCATACGGCGCCGCCCTGACGACGGACCGCTGCCTCGACGGGACACCCTTCAGCGTAGGTTCCGCGCACTTTGACGGCCCTCGAAGTCGTAGCCGAGAGGGGGGGCCGCGCACGGACGTTGTAGAGCCTTCCGAGGGCCTATCCGTCGACGTGCTGCAGCTTGTCTTCAGGGTTTCTTGAAGTCCAGCCGGAGCCAGCCTTCATCGACGGCGCTGCCCGTGCAGCGCATGCCAAGGGCCTCATACGCGCTCACGATGGCTTCACGCTGCTCCACGAGAAGCCCGCTCAACCACAATTGACCTCCGCGCCGCAGTGCACCTACGATCCGATGCGCCAGCCCGAGCAGAGGTTCCGCGAGGATGTTGGCGACCACCGCGTCGTGGCTCTCGCCCCAATGGTCAGGGAGTTCGTCACCGCAGGAGAAGCGCCCGGCAACTTCGTTACGCGCTGCGTTCTCGAGGGCGGCCCGCACTGCGGCCGGGTCGATGTCGGTGCCTCGTGCGACCTTCGCGCCGAGCTTGAGGGCGAGCACACACAAGATCCCGCTGCCGGTGCCCACGTCGAGCAGGGATTCGATCGGGTGCCCCTCGGCGAGGTGGTCATCGAGGGCCTGCCCACACAGGCGGGTGGTCTGGTGGGTCCCGGTGCCAAAGGCGATGCCCGGATCGAGGAGCAGTGACACCGCGTCGTCGGGCGCCGTGAAGTTCTCCTCCTCCCAGGAGGGCACCACGAAAGTGCGGGTGGTGAAGCGCAGCGGCTTCCACTGCGCCTTGAAGGCCGCATTCCAGTCTTCTGCTTCGAGATCACTCCACGCGATGTCCATGTCGCGAGCGCTATGTAAGTGCGGCACGACTTGGGCGAGGGCCGCGGCGGCACGCGCCTCGATCCCGGGTTCACGAGAGAAGGTGGCGATGACGGTGGCCCGACCCGTGGGCGCGAGAGCGCGGCCAGGCATGGCGCGCGTCTCGTCGTCTTCGACCTCGATGCCGATGGCTCCGGCGTCGAGCAGGACACCTTGTACGGCTTCTGACGCGTCTACACCGACGTCGACCACCAAACGTCGCCAAGGGCTCTCACTCATGACTGTGACCTCGTTGCAGAGGGGCAAACTCCAAGACGTCGCCTACGAGAACGCCCCCGCGAGGGGGGCGTGCGGGGCCTCTGTGACGAGGCCCTCTCGCGGCGCGAGTGACTTCGAACTCAGGCGATCTTGCCGAGAACGAGGAAGGCGACGACGAACGCGAAGATGACGAGGGACTCGATGAGTGCCAGGCCGAGGATGAAGGGGGTGAAGACCTTGCCGGCGGCGCTGGGGTTACGGGCGATGCCTTCGAGGGCGGCCGCAGCAGCGCGGCCCTGGCCGAGGGTGCCACCGAGGGCGCCCATGCCGAGAACGAGGGCCGCCGCAATGGCGTACCAGCCGTAGTTGGAAGAGGCCGCCGCACCGTCCTCCGCGAAGGCGGGGATGGCGACGAGGAGGGTGCCGAGGAAGGCAACGAGGGAGGAAAGCTTGTTCATGGTTCGTGTCCTCATCAGGGAGTCAAAGGGGAAGTGTCGTCGGCCTATCCGACGACGGTCAGTGGTGCGCCTCCTCGTCACCGTGGGTGTGGAGGGCGATGTACACGGTGGAGAGGATGCAGAAGACGGCGGTCTGGATCAGACAGACGAGAGTGCCAAGCAAATAGAACGGCAGGGGCAGAAGCAGAGGGAACATGCCGGCAAAGAGGAAAAGCACGGTGTGGTCGCCGATCATGTTGCCCGCGAGACGCAGCGCCAACGACAAGGGACGGACCGAGACGCTGATGATCTCGATGACCCCGAGCAGCGGCGCCAGAAACCAGCCCCACCACGTGCCGATGGGGTTCAGGATGTGCGTGATGTGATGGATGCCTTGGTCGCGCAACCCGTGGAAGTTGAACCACAAAAAGATGACCAGACCCGCCGCTGCCGTCGTGTTGAGGTTGTCGGTGGGGGGCGCCATACCGGGGATGAGGCCGAGGAAGTTCGAGAAAAGGATGAACAATCCGCAAGTGCCGATCATCGGCACGTAGCGCTTATAGGCCGGCCCAAGCACGCCCTTCATCATGCCGATGACGACGTCCATGAACAGCTCGAAGAAGGCGACCACCCCAAAGGAACGCGGTGGCACGATGGCCTTCTCGATGTCTTGCAGCTTCGAACGCGCGTACAGCGACAACAGCATCAACACCAAGATCACGAGCCCCGCCGCGTAGATGTGGTGCACCGTGCTGTAGGTGTGCCCGCCGATGGGGAAATAGACCTGGTCGCCGTACCGGGTGTTCAGGTACTCGAGAAGGGATTGGTATCCCGGCGCCCAGCTGAACCAAGTGGTGTGGTGATCCCTCGCTTGCCTTTCCGGGAACGACCCGGACTCCGCGGAGGCTTCTGCCGCCTTACATCGAAGGGTTCAAGGCCTTTCCTGCGCCATTGTGACGTCCCTCGATCGGAAGGCTTTTCCGCGCGGCATTCGTCCGAGACATTCCGCATCCATGCGCGCGGACGCCGCATCGAGGTGACCCCATCCTTTTGAGCCGAGGTCGAGACCCGGCCCACAAACCGGCCGCCGTCTCATTCCGATTCTTCCGGGCGCAGGGTCAGGCCAAACCACACCCCTGCCGCGGCTGGGAGCGCCAGACCGAACCCGAAGCCCAACAACAGATCTGGGTGGCTGAGGACGAGAAAGACGGCGGCGCCCATCAGCAGCGAAAATGACGCTGTCACCCCGAGAAGGGCCCGGGGGACGTCGCGGTCGACGAGCATCGCCCAGCCTGCTCGGGCGATGACCCGCAGGTTGAGCAGACTGACGAGGCATCCGAGCAGCAGCCCTCGGCTGAAAGTCCCAGCTCCAGAGACACCAAGGGCCGCGAGCACCGCGCTGAGCCCAACGCCCGTCACGCTCAGCCACACGCCATAGCGGGTGAGACGCGCCACGTCGATATCGGCGCGTCGTCGTTGCGTCTCACGCTCCTCGTCGGTGAACTCGGGAGGGGAGCTCTGCTCTTCCTCAGCCACGGGGCTCCTCTTCGCTCGGCTGAGGAGCGCCTTCGGCACCCCCGGTAGGGGGCTTCTCGTCGCCATCGTCGCTCTCACCGAGGCCTTGCTTCGAAATGCGGTAGAGCGTGCGGCCCGCCGTGATGACCCCGAGCAACAATCCCACGAAGAGGCCCCACGGGGTGGTCTCATAGTTGCGGTCGACCCAGTAGCCGAGCAGGGTACCCACGACGACGCTGAGTCCCACTTCCATCGCCCCGACCTGTGCCTGCATCAGTTCCCGGTAGGCCTTGCCCTTCTCTTGGGCCTGGCGGTGGCGACGCATCCTGCGCTCGAGGGGGGTCTCATTGCTCATGGAAAAAATCTAGCAGGCCCGATGAAAATGGGCAGCGGGCCGCAGCTCGGGAGCGGTCGACGGGAGATTGTCCCTCAGCGATCGCCTTCGGCGTGGTCGACCAAAGAGGGTGGAAGTGAAAGCGCACGCTCCACGATGCGACGAATGTCGTCGAAGTCGCGGATTCCGATCCTGATGC
>JBMTAX010000416.1:0-3715 GCA_049429145.1 Myxococcota bacterium | reverse complement strand
TTCTTTGACCTCAGTGCCGGAGCACTGCGTTGACGTCGGTACGTAAGACCCGGATCACCCGTGCATCCCTTGGCCCTCTTGCGTCCATCACTCGGCTCGACCGCTCTACATGTCGGCTGGTGGTGTTGAATACCTCTTGTAAAGGGACTTCGGCTGAGTTGCGTGGCGATGAGGAACTCATCATCGGCGCCGATGAATCCTGGGGATTGGTGTTGCCTGACGCGACCGTCAGCGGCCGAC
This sequence comes from Myxococcota bacterium, assembly GCA_049429145.1. Classification (GTDB taxonomy): domain Bacteria; phylum Myxococcota; class UBA727; order UBA727; family CAYLZW01; genus JBMTAX01. The sequence goes on along the minus strand of JBMTAX010000416.1, from coordinate 3,475 downwards.
ATGCGCGTGTTCGTCGGACCGAGCATGGCGCCCGCATCGCTGACCTCTCGTCGACGAATGGTACCTATTACGAGCGCAGTCGCATCGAGGAAGTTGTCGTCCCCTTTGGAGCGACCGTTTCTTTCGGGAGAGCGCAGGTAAAGGTGTTGCCAGCCGAGGAGCAGGTCCAGGCGAACCCGTCCTCGGCCCAGCAGTTCGGTGAGCTCATGGGTGCTGACCTCCGGATGCGGGAGATGTTTTCCCTGCTCGCAGATGTCGCACCCACTCAATCGACGGTGGTGCTCGAGGGAGAGACCGGGGCCGGCAAGGAGTTGGTGGCAAAAGCACTCCATTCTCACTCGCCGAGGGCGAAACGACCGTTCGTTGTTTTCGATTGCTCCTCGGTTCCGCCGACTTTGCTCGAGAGCACGCTGTTCGGGCACGTACGCGGCGCTTTCACGGGCGCGACGAATACTCGAGATGGCGCATTTCGGCGCGCTCACGGCGGTACCCTCTTTCTCGATGAGATAGGCGAGCTTCCTCCCGAGCTTCAGCCTCGCCTCTTGCGTTGCATCGAGAGCCGCACCGTGCAGCGGGTCGGCTCCGACGATCATGAACAACTGGACGTACGCGTGATCGCGGCCACCAACAGAAACCTACGCGACCAGGTCAAGAGCGGCACCTTTCGCGAGGACCTCTATTATCGACTCGCCGTCGTGCGCGTGGCGCTGCCGCCCCTGCGCGAGCGCCGTGAAGACATTCCCCTCCTCGCCCAGCATTTCTCTCGACGAGCACGGGCAGATGTAGAGCTCGACCCAGTAGGCTTGGCTCGGCTCCAGCAACACCCTTGGCCTGGTAACGTGCGCGAGCTTCGCAACGTCGTCGAGCGGGCCATGGCCATGCATCGGGGCCCAGGGGCATTGGACCTCTCTGCCTTCGTGTCTCTCGGAGGCACCGAAGGCGATGTCCCGCAGGCTGCCACTGCGTCGACCCGGGAACCATCCCTTGATGGAGCGGCAGACGGCATCGCACTGGAGGTCACGCGCGCGCTCGATTTTGACAGCGGACTCTCCTTTCGCGATGCAAAAGCCGTCGTCGTCGAAGCTTTTGAACGCAGATATTTGCACGAGGTGTACCTGCGCAGCGCTGGCAACCTGACGCGCGCTGCGCAACTGGTGCAGATGGACCGGAAACACCTGCGAGACCTATGGCGTCGATATCGCATTTCTAACGCGAGCGAATCGTAGACGCCTCAGGTACCCTTCAGGCATGGAACACCCGCTTCGCAAAGCGTCCGCCATGCTTTCTTTGCTCGCCCTCGTCGCCACCACTGACTGTTCCCCCTGTGAGGCACCGGAATGCTCGACGAAGGGGACGCCGTCTTGGGAGCAGGCCTTCAGCGCGAGCGGTTTTGGCTCCGTATCGGGGGTGTGGGGAAGTTCACCTTCCGACGTCTACGCCGTCGGCGGAGGCGAGGCAGGTGCCATCTACCACTTCGACGGCACGGAGTGGGGCCGAGTCGAACACCCCGCGGTGCCTCTGCTCGTGTGGGTATATGGCTTCGGCCCCGACGACGTGTGGGCCGTCGGTACGAGAGGTGGGGTACTCCACTTTGACGGTAACGAATGGAGTCGTCTCGACCCTGGTCTCTCTGATGACCTGTGGGGGGTCTTCGGGCACAGTCCCAACGACGTCTGGTTGGTCGGTGGCGATGTCCAGTTAGGGCCTCCCGTTCTGCTTCACTTCGACGGTACGGGCTTCACCCTCGAAGAACTTGCATCATCGGAAAACCCTCTCGGGGCCAGGGCGCTGTTCAAGGTGTGGGGCGTCGGCACCAAGCTCTTCGCTGTGGGACAGCTTGGTCTTATTCTCGAACACGCCGACGGCCGATGGCTACGGCGACCCGCAGGTGCAGACGCCGATGACGACTTCGTCTCGCTGTGGGGCACGAGCGAAAACAACATCATCGCCGTTGGCGGCCGGGCCAACGCGCGCATCGCGCACTTCGACGGTGTGAGCTGGACAACAACGGCGCCCACGGGCATCGCCGGTCTCAATGGCGTCTACCTGGACAACCAGGGCACCGTGTACATCGGAGGTGTGTATGGCACCCTCGGCACCTACGACATCGCATCCGGTGCCGTTGCATTAGATGAAGTGGATACTTACTTTGATCTCCATGCTGTGTGGGGTGACGGCTCGCGGACGGTCTACGCAGTGGGCGGGAACTTTCTCGCGCCCTATGCGGGTATCGCGCTGCGGCGTGACTTGAGCCCCTGACGTCGTGGAGGGAAGAGGTGAATCCCATGCTCCGGCTCGTGTGCTCATGGCTGCTGCTCGGTAGTGCGGTTGTGTTGCCCGTGGGGTGCACGGGATGCGACGCGGACCATGGTCCGATAGCGGAGGGCGTCAGCGGGCCGCTCGGGAGCGTTGTGCCCTACGCCAATGAGGAGCAACGCGCGGCTTTCGAGCGGGGGCACGAGGTCATCGAGAAGCGCTTTCGTCGTGACGAGGGGTTAGGTCCCGCGTTCAACGTTACCTTCTGCGGCGCTTGTCACGAAAAGCCGACCTTCGGGGGCTCCGCGGGCCTCTACCGGAACTTTCTGCTCTCCGGGGTGCGCACCGACGACGGCGTCTTCGTGCCTGGAGAATCTTTCGGCCGCGCCGGTGGGGTCATTCGTGTGTACTACTACGGTGACGACGAGCGACCGCGGCCTGTCATCCCGGCGGCGACGAACGTCATCGCCCAGCGCAATGCGATACCCTTCTTCGGCGTGGGGCTTCTCGCGGAGATTGAAGAAGAGGAGATCTTGCGCCGCTCCGATCCTGACGACCGAGATGGCGACGGCATCAGTGGTCGGCCGAACTACGATCAAGGCTTCGTGGGTCGCTTTGGGCTCAAGGCGCAGACGGTATCCATCGAAGGGTTCATCCGCGGTCCCCTGATGAACCACCTCGGCATCACCACCGACCCTCTCAGCGAAGAGCAAAAAGCGCGTCTCCCCGTCGATTCGAGTTCACGGGGCGTGCGCACTGCAGACGCGCGGCTGCTCGAGGCCATCCTGCCGTTCGCGCAGGCCGCTGCTCCCGCTGCGCCGCTCACCGACGACGACGGGGTCGCAGACCCAGAGATGTCCCCGCAGCAGCTCTTCGACCTCGTGAGCTTCACCATGTTGCTCGCCGCCCCTGAGCTCGACCCCCTCGATGACAAAAAGCGCCGGGGGCTACGCACATTCGACGAGATTGGGTGCAAAGCGTGCCATACGCCGCGTCTCGAGAGCCCTCGAGGCCCGCTGCCCGTGTATTCCGACCTCCTGCTCCACGACATGGGAGCTGCGTTGGCCGACGGCATCGAGCAAGGGGAGGCCACGGGCAGCGAGTTCCGCACACAGCCGCTGTGGGGACTGTCGGCGGTTGGCCCCTATCTCCACGACGGACGCGCCCATACCATCGACGAGGCCATCGACTTCCACGGCGGTGAGGCCCAAGGCGCCCG
>JBMTAX010000415.1:0-3719 GCA_049429145.1 Myxococcota bacterium | reverse complement strand
CCACGAGGGCAGCCCCCAAGACTGCCCCTCCCGTCTCAGACAATCGATAAAAGCGGGCCTGGCCAGGTGGAGATCGTGGACCGGCAGGTCGATGAATGACGACGTGCAGCAGTGCCCCCGAAACAAATGCCTGAAACGCAGCGAGGCCCACACCGGAAAATTCGACGACGTGAAAATCCCCCAAAAAGAACCCGACGATTGTGCCTATCCCCTCCAGAGAGAGCACGATCCACGCACCAGCTACGCCGTACAGCGGGCGCACCAACCACCACGCCGCGAGAGCCACCGGAATGCGGTGGAGCACGACGGCCAACGCCAGAGCCCGGGCAGCGCCACCTCCCGCCGACAAGGCGACACCGTCGGTGACGGTGTGGGCGAGCAATCCGACAAGCGCAAACAACAGTCCAACGCCGTGCACCAGTTGATGCCGCGAGCTGAACTTCTCGAGGACGCTCGGCAACAGAAGTCCTGCACCCGCCAGCAACAAGACCCCTGGCCCACCGACCCGGACGGCTTCGGGAAGCACAAACATCGCGGCGAGCGCACCAACGCTCGCCAGCACAAAGCCATCCACCACCGGCAACAGCCAGCGTCGCTCGCGGGAAAGGCGAAACAAAATAGGCCCGAGCCCCAACACCGCGACGGCGAGGGTGAGCAGAACAGTAGAAGCGGCATCATGGCCGTGCGGTGACGTCACCCAAGGAGGCTGATGCAGCGCGAAGACCTCTGCAAGCGTGGGTCACAAAAAAGCGGGTTGGTACTCGTGAGCCGAACGGCCACGGGCGCACCCTGGGCTGACGCGGTCAGATGTGCACTTTGGGCTTCCCTCCTCACAGTTGTCGACGTAGGAGCCACTGCATGTCGCGCTTAGGGTCACCGCGTTTCTCGCTCCCTCCCCTGAAGGGCCTTCCACTCCTCGCGATCGCCGCTGTACTGCGCCCTACCCTGCCTCGTGTAGCGCGCCATCTCCTGGCTCTCTGCCGCTCCAAACCGAATCTCCTTGGGGAAGAGCTGGCGCGAGCGAAAGGGCTCGATTCGGCGACGAGGAAGCACGTGCACGCAGTCCTGACTTCGTCTGTGCTCGCGCAGCTGGGTGACGAACTCGCCCTTCTCGAGCGAGGGGTACCTAACGAGCGTGAAGAACTGGTCCAATTTGGTGAAGCACATGGAGTTTCTCTCGCGCTGGCCACAGCAGCCTCCAAAGTTCTCGGAACCTCGTCGGTGCGGGGCATCTCTCGTGCCAATGGCAAAGGCACCTTGACGCTGCTCGATGTCGCCAGCGGCGGCTTCCAATGTGCCCCGAGTGCATCTCCCCTGGATGATCTTCGGCGGCGAGGTGAACTCTTGTTGGAGGCGCGTCGGCTCCTGGCGACCGAAGCCTACGCGCGACGGAAGTGGCGGGAAGCGGCCTCGTGCTTGGACCAACAGGAGACGGTGCCTGAGCTGCGCGCATTGGTCGACGTCCTCCGGGCGCAGTGCGCGGGTGAGCCGCTGCAGTGTTTGCCCGACACCCCAGGCAGCGCGTCTCTGTTCGACGACGAATTGCGTTACCACGAAGGCAAGATCGAGGTACGCGTCGACTTCACCGCAGAGGGTACGGCCCCACGACTCTCATGCAGCTGCATGGTCGCCGCCTGCGCGCACATTCCTCGCGGCGCCGACGCGATGTTGGATTTGTGCTTGTCGCTGACCGAGGCAGAAATCACGACGCTGGTACAGCGCCGGTCACGCCCCGCGTGGGAGTTCTTTCTCGAGGAGCTGGGCCGCGTAGCGGCACCTCCCCGCGATGGCGTTCCCATGACTACGTCGAGGGCAGCCTATGTGCTCGTGGCAGATCAGGCAGGTCGCTGCGCACAGCCGAGCGGTCATCTGCATCGGTTGCCGGCCCCCTCCGAGGCTACGCCAATCTCCGATACAGGTGCGATCCAACATGGCCCGACTGCAAATCGAGGCGTGGTCCATGAGTACCTGCGAGGAAAATATCCTCAACACATAGACGGTTCCGCGAACTACGCCGTGCGACACGATGTCCTGTGCTGGCAGTGGCGCGCGGAGGGCAGCGACATGCTGTGCGGCGCGCTGATCACAGCAACAACTGGAACGATCGTCGACCACTTCCCTCCCGACGCGACCGAGCTCTGGGTCATCCATATCGACAGTCAGGTAGTGAGTGTCGTCCCTCTATCGCCTGCCCACCATCGACTTCGAGACCTTCTCGGGTATCCTGGTGCTGCCGTTCCGCTTGCGTCAGCGTCCGCTCTCCTTGAGCGACTGGTCGAACTAGAAACCGTTATCGCCAGCCGTGTCCCTGCCGCGCTCATGGGTGCCGAGGTTTCGGCCACACCGAGAGTACTGGTCGAGGTCCTCCCTCGCGCAGGCGAGGAGCTGCACCTGCACCTCCGCATCCAACCGCACCCAGGAGCCGGCGGCGTCCTACCCGGCGAAGGCGAGGAATGCGTTCCGGGCATCAGCGAAGGGCGCAGGGTCATGGTGCGCCGAGATTTCGATGAGGAATATTCTTTGGTGGAGCGAGTCCGCAGCAAGCTTGCCCCGTTGCTCGCGGGCACCTGCGATGGCGCCCTCCTCGTCCCCTCAGCGCACGCGGCCACAGTCATCGAGATAATCTCCAGCTCGGCAGACATCGTCGTCGAATGGCCAGAGGGACACGGCGTTTTTGCACCTCCCGCGGAATGGGGCGTGACCGACCTCTCGTTGGTGCTCCGTCGAGGTCGAGACTGGCTGACCGTGGCCGGGGGACCGCGAGGTGAGGAAGACTTCGGGACGTTGCTGCATCTGCTCGAGGGCGCGCGGGCGAATCGTTCCGTTGTGGCGTTACCGAACCACGGGAGGGTTTCCCTGAGCGCTGCGCTGCTCGAGCGCCTACGGGCCGCGAGCATCGCCATGTACCCGTTTGGGGACGAGGTACGCCTTGGCCGCGGAGCGGTACCACTTCTTGACGACTCGCTCCGTGAGCTTCTCTCCGCGGAGGGGGCGACCGATGCATGGCGCGAGATCATCCAGAGCCATGTCGAGCGCAATGTCACCGACACGCAGCCCCCGGCCGCCATCACAGCCAAACTGAGGCCCTACCAGGAGAGTGGATTTGCCTGGCTCCGAGAAAATGCCGTGCGCGGGGCAGGCTGTGTCCTCGCTGACGAGATGGGCCTCGGCAAGACCCTACAAACGATCACGCTGCTACAATCACGAGCCGCTGTCGGCCCGACGCTCATTGCGGCACCCACTTCCCTTTGTTTCAATTGGCAACGAGAGCTTGCGCGATTCGCGCCGCAGCTTCGCGTTCATTTGTTCGAAGGCCGCACGCGCCAGAAGCGGGTTGAGTCCCTCACCCAGGGAGACGTCCTGGTCGCCAGCTATGGCGTCATCGTCAATGATCTCGAAACGGTCGCACGAGTTCGATTTGGCACGGCCGTCTTCGACGAGGCGCAGGCGCTCAAGAATCCCAACGCACGCCGTACGAGAGCCATGCGGCGTATCCACGCGGCTGCTCGCGTGGCAATCAGCGGGACCCCTATCGAGAATCATCTAGGCGAGTTGTGGAGCATCTTTTCTGTAGTGCAACCGAGCTTGCTCGGGCCACAGCAGAGCTTCGTCCGACGTTTCCAAGGCCCTATCGAGCGTGATGGCGACGAGGCTGCGCATCAATCTCTCATCGCTCTGATCTCACCCTACCTCTTACGACGCACCAAAGATGAAGTAGC
>JBMTAX010000414.1:0-3720 GCA_049429145.1 Myxococcota bacterium | reverse complement strand
CACCGTTGCGCCGGCCCGGTCGTCATCCGCGAGGCGCTGGAGGGCAGACAGCGAGCCCGGGTAGGCAACCGCCGACAGCGCCTCTACAACGCCCTCCGCGGCCATCTGCGTCCGCGCTCGCGGCAGCAGCGCGACAAGTTGCTCGCTGGCCGCCCGACGGACCAGTTCGCCTTCGGGGCTGTCCCCGTGAGCCGACCGACTGCCTGCCGATCCGATCGCGAGGGCGACGGCTCGCAAGAGGGCGTCGTCATCGATGGCCGCAGACGCCGCGGTCAGAACGGCCACCGCCTCCACAGACCGCAAGGAACCCAGGCCGGCAAAGGCCGCGGTGCGAAGCCCTACCTCGGTTTTTTCGGCAAGAGCGACGTCGCGAAGGGGAGTCAGCGCACCCTCTGCGCGGGTATGCCCCAGCGCCGTGGCCGCCACCTGACGAGCCGCAAGGGGCCGGCCCTCATCGAGAAGCACGCTCGCGATAGCGGGAACGGCAAAGGGGTCCGCAGACTTGGCGAGCGCGAGCAGGAGGGCGCTGATGAGCTGCTCTCGTTCTTGCGCGATGAGCCGCTGCGCCTGCTCGGCACTCCGCTTCGGAAAACGGGCTGCAGAGGAGAAGGGGTAGGCGTCGAGAGCGCCTCGTCGGAGCAAGAGGTCTGCGAGCAACACGGCAGGGACCTCGCCGCTCTGCACGAGACGGGTCAGCTCGCGCGCGGCCTCCGGCTCCGCACGGCGACGGGCGAGGTAGTGCTCGGGGGTGAGCCCCTCGAGGTGCATCAAGCGGCCTTCCGCACCCGGATGAGTAACCTTCGCGGCCGCTACCGCTGCCTCAAGCCGCTGATGCAGAACCTCTCCGCTCGCCACCGTCGAGGTGTCTGAAGCGGCGAGACCTTGGGGAGAGAGACCGACGACGAAGAAAGAGACCGCCAGGGTTTGCGTCAGGGTGTTCATGGTTGCCACCACTCCTCGCCGTAGGGTGCATTGCGCACGTTGGTGCCGCAGTGAGCCTCGCCCATCAGCAGATGGTAGCTCTCGAAGACGTCCACGAACGTCGACACCAAGCCGGTGGCGGCGAGGCTCTCCACCGCCGCCTGCTGCCAAGCGTCTTTGCCAGCCGAGGTTGGCCCCTCAGGGTCTGGAATGAACAGCTGATTGTCGACCACCACGAGGTTCTGCATGCCGGGGTTGTACGCGATGCCGAAGTCTTGACCACCGAAGTAGAGCGGCTCGAACAGCACCGGCAGCTCCACGAAGTCGTCATCGTTGAGTTCCATCTCGGCCGCCAACCGGTCACGAATGCTGTCGATGCGGGCCTGCACGAGGTCGTTGTAGGCGAGGAGGTCCTCATCTCCCAGAATGGCGTCGACCGTCGTCTCGGTCTCGCGGCCGGCAAACACTTTTTCGGCGCCACCGCCCAGCCCTTGCACTTTGCGCAGAGAGGCGCGAGCCAGGTCAGGGGACGCGATGGCCACGCGCCAAGGGCGGTCGGTGCGCTGGGTATCGGGGATAAACAGCAGTACCTCGTCGATGTGCCCCACGGCGAGCCACTCGCTCGAGAGCTCGATGACTGGTCCCTGGACCTCTTGAGCCTCGAGGTACCCGCGCTGCTCGTCGTTCATATGGTCCTCATAGGCTGAACCGAGGATGGTCCCGCCGGCACCCCCGCCGATGAAGATGCGGCCAAAGGGGAACTCATTGCCGTTGGCCTGATGCGGCGGGGTGACCTCGAGGTTGCCGCCGTAGTTCAAGCTGGTCTCAATCCCTCCGGTGAACACGAAGCCGAAGGCCACGCTCAGAAGTTCGGTGGGTACGAGGCTCTCGAGCCCGCCCCCGGACTGGCGCTGCGTCTCGAGGAAGTTCAGCTGCGTCTTTACATCGCCATCGACAGGTATCTGCTGATAGCCCGGTTGCATGTTGTCCTGTACCCAGCGGTCGCCGTAGTACTCGTACTGGTCAACGGTGTAGAGGGGAACGTCGGCAGGCAGCCCAGCGACGAGAGCATTGTAGAACGGCAGGTTCGGGCCGTAGTTCCAGTCGCTGATGCGCATCACGTAGAGTTCTTCGGCCTTCTGCGTGTTGTCGGGGAAGATCGTGGGGGCAGCACGCAACTCCACGGCGTCGGTCGCCAGTACTGCATCTCCGTCCGTGGCGGTCGCGGTGACGCGCACCACGCCGTCCCAGTTGCCGGAACGTCCACCCACCCCCTCGAGACGCAGCAGAATATCGCCCTCTCGGAGGGCCGAGGCAGCCAGCGACGCCGTGACTTGCTCGGTGTCGAGCAGAAGCTCACGGGTGCCGTCGAGGAACAAACGGACACGTGCTGCGGCCTCCGACGGGGAGATCTCGAGGGTGACGCGAGCACCTGCCGGTAGGTCGGGGGAGTGGCGCAGCAGCAGCGGAGCCATATCGACGAGGTCGTCAGAACCGTTCACCCACTGGTCGCGGGCGTCGCGCACGCCATCCCCGTCGTCGTCATCCCAGTTGGACAGGAACACGCCACCGCGCGCCTCGGTCCAGCTGTCCTCGTCGGACTTGTCCCCGGTCGTGACCGTACCGTCTCGGTTGGCGTCGGCGTCGATATCGATAAGCGCCACGGTTACCGTGATCGCCTCCGGAGAGGCGGCGACGGCGCGGTTCCCCGCCGTGTCCATAACCTCGACGACCGGCGTGAAATCGCCCGCGCGCTCGAGCACGCCCTCGACGACGGGTTCTTCCACCCACGCGGTGTCCCACACACCGTCGCCGTCGAAATCAAAGCGATAGCGCAACGCGTCGCCGCTGCTCGCAGAAGCATCGAGGATGACGGCCAGGGGAGCACGCCCCTGGCGCTCGGACACGGTGAGCGACGCACCCGGCCCGAAGAGCCCGCAGGCGGACCCGAACGAAGCGCTGGCGGCGAGGAGAACGGCAGACGTGCGCATAGACTCCCTCCGGGTCGACCGCTTCGCACACTCCATGCCAGGGTCGGTACCAATGTGGGCGAAGCGGGGTGCTGTAGGAGATATCGGCACAAGCCGCGTGGAGTTGCCTACAGCAGCACACCAACGACGCCGGGCGCGTCAGTCGAGTACCAAAGACCGTTCGGCGGCCTAACAGGTAGGATGCACACGGCTGATGTAGGAGCCTTGCACGACGGGATGTTTACCACCGGGCAAGTTCCCGCATGGCATCTGCCAAGCGCGGAATTTGCGGCAGAACCTCTTCCTCGAGGTCCCAGTTGTAGGGCACGGGGCTATCGGTGCCCGCCACGCGGCGCACGGGACCGTCGAGGTGCTCGAAGCAGCGCTCGGTCACCTCGGCCGCTATCTCGGCGCCGTAGCCGACGAAGCGACAGTCTTCGTGCACAACCAAGCACTTTCCGGTCTTCTGCACACTGCCGATGATGAGATCCCAGTCGACGGGGTTCAAGGTGCGCAAGTCGATCACCTCGACCTCGATGCCCTCGTCCTCGAGTTTGGCGGCGGCCTGCAATGACCGCTGCACTGTGGCGCCGTAGGTAATGACACTGAGGTCGCTCCCTTCGCGTCGTACCGCCCCCTTGCCGAACGGGAGCACCCAGTCCTCGTGTGGAATGACGCTCTTGGCGAAGTTCTGTCGGTAGAGGCTTTTGTGCTCGAGGAATAACACCGGGTCGTCCCCACGGATCGCAGCTTTCAACAATCCGTAGGCGTCGATGGCTGTCGACGGCAGCGCGATCTTGAGCCCGGGGATATGGGCAAAGAACGACTC
>JBMTAX010000413.1:0-3672 GCA_049429145.1 Myxococcota bacterium | reverse complement strand
TCCACCGTGAGATTGAGCGCATGAAGCTCACCGAGCTCCTTGCGTCTGGGGTTGTTCTCACGGGAGGGACGACTCTGCTCCCCGGCATGACCGAGGTCGCCGAGGAGGTGATTGGTCTGCCCGTTCGCTTGGGTGTCCCCCAGCGGGTGGGTGGTTTGGTGGATGTGGTCAAGAGCCCGGTCTACGCGACGGGTGTCGGACTCGTGCATTACGGTGCGCAGCAAGCCGATATGCGGCACTTCCGCGCTCGGGACGAAAACATCTACGCAAAAGTGAAGAAGCGCATGGGAGCGTGGTTACAGGACGTCCTGTAATCGTTCCCAGTGTTCCCCATTTTTAAACTTCCAAACCAATTCAGAGATTTAAGAAAGTTCAGGGTAACGAGATGATCGAATTTGAAGACAGCCAGAGCATGGGCCCGAAAATCAAGGTGGTAGGCGTTGGTGGCGGTGGCGGCAATGCCATCAACAATATGATCGAGAATGGGATTGTCGGGGTCGACTTTCTTGTAGCGAACACAGATTGCCAGGCCCTCGATATGAATCGTTCCATGACGAAGCTGCAGCTGGGCCATGGCAGCACCAAAGGCCTTGGCGCAGGGGCCAAACCCGAGGTGGGGGCAGGGGCGGCCAAGGAGAGCATCGACCGTATCGAGGAGCTGCTGCAGGGTGCCGATATGGTGTTCGTCGCCGCAGGTATGGGCGGTGGCACAGGCACAGGCGCCGCCCCCATTATTGCGGATGTCGCACGGCGCCAAGGAGCGCTTACGGTCGGTGTTGTGACGAAGCCCTTCACCTTCGAAGGAAATCGACGGCGAAAGCAGGCCGAGCGTGGCATTGAGGCGCTCAAGCAGGCTGTCGACACCTTGATTGTGGTTCCCAACGATAGATTGCTCGATCTGGCAACCGAGCAGACCAGCATGCTCGATGCCTTCAAGACCGCAGATGCCGTGTTGCTCAACGCGGTGAAGGGAATCAGTGACATCATCACCCAGCAAGGCGTCATCAATGTCGACTTTGCCGATGCCGTCAGCGTCATGAGCGGCCAGGGAATGGCGTTGATGGGCATCGGACGCGGCACCGGCGAGCGCCGGGCCATCGACGCAGCTCATCAGGCGATTTCGAGCCCGCTGCTCGAAGACGTGAGTGTCGAGGGCGCGACGGGCATTCTGGTCAACGTGACCGGTGGCCCATCGCTGACTTTGCACGAGGTGAACTCTGCCATTGCGCTCATCACCGATGTCGCTCACGAAGATGCTAACGTCATCTTCGGTTACGTCGTCGATGAGTCCATGGCCGAAGAGGTCGCCATCACGGTCATCGCAACGGGTTTCGATCGTCAGCCGTCTCGCCTGAGCGACGATCACATGCCCCGTCAAGAGCCGGCCGAGCTGCCGATTGCGGCCCAGCAAAGGGCAGATGCCGATGTGCCCACCTATATCCGGCGCAGTTGGCGGCAAGCCACCACGACGGAGCAACCGATTGTACCGATCCCGACTGCGCCTCGACCGGAGCCTCGCGCGGCCGCACCAGTGATCTCCATGCTGCCCCCCGTCGAGGAGGCTCCTCCGCCGCGTCGTCTTAGCCGTGACGCTGCTCTCGACCTCGCCCAGCAAGACCTAGTCGAGGAAGACGAATACGACATTCCTGCGTTTCTGCGCCGCAATGCCGAGTAGGCGCTAACGAAGAAGTTCCAGCGAAGGCCCCGTGCGCGTAGCTCCCCTGGCGCGCGCGGGGCCTTCCCCTTTGTCTCCTCACCATCGAACGGGGGCTTCAGCGTTGTCGGAAAGGCTCACTATTCCGGGAGATATTCGTCTGCACCAATGTCAGGACCCTCACCTACCGGACTCGGTTCGCCATCGACGTCGAAGGCCACCGCATAGGTAACGAGTCCCTTGTCGCGCAGCGGGTGGGGACTTACGGGCAACTGACGTCCGGCGTCATCCAGGAGGGCATCGGCGATGATCAGGCAATCGAGGCAGCCCCGCGCCGAAAGTGCCGTTTGCGTCATGGCCACGGTACCCGTCTGGTTCACCCAAGGGCTCGCACTTGCGAAAGCAACGCCCGCAAGGAGCATCGGCGTTGGTGCTGCAGCCCCCTGAGAGAGTCCGATCTCGGCAACAAGTACCGTATTGCTCATCGACAGAGCCGCCATCGACGAGCCCGCCAGTATGGCGGCTTCGGTGGCGAGGACGGAAACGTGCTGCAGCGAGGTTGCTTGCCGCGCATCAACACCATTCCCAGGAGTCCCACGCGCCGCGACCAACGTGCTGCGAAGTACTGCGCGGGATGCCCCGAGGACGCCGAGGGCGCTCCCCGAATCGCTCTCGACCCGAAGTGCGACCCGTTCCAGCATCGTCGCGGAGTCTCCTGAGGCGAGCACAACACCGAAGAGGTCGCCTCCGCCAATGACAGTGACCTTGAGGCGTTCAAGCGTCCCGTCCTGTAAGCCGATGCCGCGTGCGGTGATGGCCTCTCCGCTGCTCTCTACCGCAACGTCGAGGTCACGTAGGGTGACGCCACGTGACGCTCCGAGTCCAATGCCCGCTCCGCCTTCCCGTAGAATCACTCCTATCGTGCTGGCTTCGAGCCGCACGTTTTCCACGCCCGGGGCGGCAGCCCGTATTCCGAATGCAGTGGTTCCCTCCACGTTGAGCGAAAGGCCACGCAGGCTCGCGTCGTGGGCCTCGATCAAGTCGATACCCGTCGCGTCGCCTGATGCAGAAGCGACCGCCAACCTCGCGTTGACACCCTCGAAGTCGCTTGACCGAAGAATCATCCCGGAGGCGGACTCCTCTCCGCTTGCGGTGACGGTCACCGACCGAACCTCCGTGCGATTGGACTCGATGTCGAGGCCCACCGCCACGGTCGACACGGAATTGATGGCCGATATCCATTCCCCACGCAGCAATGCGGAAGCGTCCGCGGCAACCAGTCGGAGTGCCGTCGCCTCGAGTGCATGGCCGGCGGTGAGACCAACGACCCGAGACTCCTCGTCGACCACGAGGGCGGTCTCCTTGATGTCGATGCCGGTTGCAAAAAAGGAATCCCCTCCCCCTGCGAGAGTGCTCCGAGCGACATCTATTCGGCAGTCCTCGGCCCGCAGCCCAGTGACCTGCTCCGCGTCGGCTCCTCCTACAATGGTGGTTCCCTCGAGGTCCACCGCGGCTGCGTCGCAGTCGAGACCTACCCATTGCCCCCCCGTGGCTCCGTGAATCTCTCCGTCCTGCAGACGCAGATCAGCGCCTCTCCCCACGGTCATGGCTGCGACCTCTTCGACGGCAGGTGAGCTTGCTCGAACTTCGACACGCACAAGGGTAGCGATGGCGTCGTCAGCGACTGCGACCAACGTGCCGAGGTGAGTCGGTTGCTCTGTGACCAGGACATCCACGAGCGAAACCGTCTCTGCCAGGGTGAGGAGCGAGTCTGCGGCTGACAGCGAGATGGTCAGCATGGAGGCCTCCACATCTCGTAGTAGCCCACCGCCAGCCCCAAGTTGTAAGACGCTGTGTTCCGCTCCTTCGGACCACTCGCCGCCTTCGCGAACCCAGCCCCCCCGCAGCACAATGTGCTCTACCGTGTCGGGCAGTTCGCTTTGTGTGCCTGCGGCAATTCGCAGCTCGGGGAGTTCGTGACGGGCCGCGATGGCGAGCGCGCGCTCCAGCGTTTCTAC
>JBMTAX010000412.1:0-3725 GCA_049429145.1 Myxococcota bacterium | reverse complement strand
ATCGCGACTCGTCTCGCCAGTGCGATCGAACACGCGGCACACCGAGGTCCCCATGGACGCTAGCCGTGATGGTTCCGCGCCTCTCCCCGAGCTGCTCCAGCGCGCTCGCGTCATCGTCGCCGTAGGGTCAGGTGGGGTCGGCAAAACCACCACCTCAGCGGCCATGGCCATCGCAGCCGCACGCCAGGGTCGACGCTGCGCCGTGCTCACCATCGACCCTGCTCGGCGTTTGGCCCAAGCCCTAGGCATCGAGCGGATGGGGAATACACCGACCGCACTCCCCACCGAGCTGGTAGGCCCAGGCGCGGTTGACGCGATGATGCTCGAGACCGCCGAGGCATTCGACGATCTGATCGCTCGTCTCGTCACAGAGCCTGCTCGACGAGAGCGCCTGCTGGCCAACCGCCTCTACCAGGTGATCGCGCGCCACCTCGGGGGGACACATGAGTACATGGCGGTCGAGAAGCTGTATGCGCTCAGCCTCGATCCTCGCTATGACTTGATCGTCCTTGACACGCCCCCCAGCGTCAACGCGCTCGACTTCCTCGATGCCCCCAAGCGTCTGGCGAGCTTTTTCTCCGAGCGGGTTACTCGCTTTTTCGTACGGCGAGAAAGCGAGAACAAAGGGATCTTCCAGCGGCTGAAGGATCGCGCAGGCGAACTCGCACTCTCGGTGTTGAGCAAGGCCTTCGGCGATAGCTTTGTCGAGGAGGTCCAAGACTTCGCCACCGCGTTTCAAGGCCTCTTCGTCGCGTTCAGGGAGCGCGGAGAGATGGTGGCCGCACTCCTCGAAGACCCTGCCACTGCATTTGTGGTGGTGAGTGGTGCCGATCCCGTGCGGGTCGCAGAGGCTCTCGAGTTCTCTACCACCCTTGAACGGCTTTCGATCACTCCCCGCGTGTTCCTGGTGAACCGGGTCCACGAGCCCAGCGATGAGCCGGTGCAAACTTTCTCGGTCGCGCTGCTGCATGAGGCCCTCGGTGACGATGCGCATACTCAGGATACGGCGCTGCTCACCGAAGGCCTCGAGCGCGCCCAGCGGCTCTATGGTGCTCTGGAGCAGCGGGATCGAGCAGGACTCGCAGAACTGGGGCACCACGTCGGTGCAGAGCGTATCGTGGTCGTTCCGGAACTTGATGCAGAGGTCGGCGACCGCTCCGCCGTAGAGCACGTGCTCCGCGCCCTCGGGGCCCCTCGCGAGGCGACGGGTGGGTGAGGGCAACGAAGACAACAAGGTCACGAGGCACCGCCCCTCCTCTGCGAGGCGCGGGGGCGCCACGATCCACTTGACACGACCCGCGACACCCCGTAGGAGTCGGCGCATCTCGGGGCTGTAGCTCAGTTGGGAGAGCGCTAGAATCGCACTCTAGAGGTCAGGGGTTCGATCCCCCTCAGCTCCACCAGATACAGACGGTGCCCCGCCCTTGCGGGGCATCGTCTTTTTTGCGCGGATCTCCATGCCGTCTCTTGCCCTCGCCTTCGAGCAGCCTGCCCCGGAACCCTCCGGCAAACCCTCCGGTTTCGCGCTTCTGCCTGCCGATATCGAAGCGTTGGGCCATCGTCGTAGCGCAGAGGTGGTGTTCGGTCGTCTGCAACGCCCGGCGACGTGGGCCAACGGCCTGCCCTACCTCGGACGCGCCAGCGCCCTCCTCGAGGAGCACGCCGATCTGACCCTCCCGCAGGTCAAGGAGCGACACCCCTCGAGCGATGGCAGCACCAAGCTGATCCTGGAGGCTGTCGACGGAAGGCGCTTCGAGGCAGTGCACATGCCGCGGCAGACCCGCAATCCGCGCACCACGCTCTGCCTGTCGAGCCAGGTGGGCTGTGCCATGGGGTGCACCTTCTGCGCTACAGGCACCATGGGAATCGTGCGCAACCTGAGCGCTGGCGAAATCGTCGGGCAGGTGCTCGTGCTGATGCGCGAGCTTGGCCCCCTCGAGGGGCAGCGCATCAATCTGGTGTTCATGGGGATGGGCGAGCCCCTACACAACCTCGCTCACGTCGCGCGCGCCATTCGGGTCCTCTGCCACCCCGCAGGGCTTGGGTTGAGTGAACGACGAATCACCGTGTCGACGTCGGGATTGGTCCCAGGCATCGAGCGCCTCGCCGCGCTCGAGGTGCGACCGCTGCTCGCGGTCAGCGTGAACGCCACCACCGACGAATCCCGCGGAGCGGTGATGCCTGTCAACCGAGCGTTCCCTCTCGCACGTCTCAAAGCGGCCCTCGCGCGGTGGCCACTGCGCCC
The DNA here is from genome assembly GCA_049429145.1 of Myxococcota bacterium. GTDB lineage: Bacteria > Myxococcota > UBA727 > UBA727 > CAYLZW01 > JBMTAX01. Next base: position 1,480 of record JBMTAX010000412.1, on the reverse strand, counting down.
CAAAGAGCGCATCACCCTCGAATACGTGCTGCTCGCCGGGCAGAACGATACTGAGGAGGATGCAGTCCGCCTCGTCGAATTCAGCCGTGGACTCTCGTGTCACGTCAACCTCATCCCGATGAACGAACATGGTGCGAGTTCATTTCAGCGGCCCGCCGACGATGCTGTGCTGGCATTCGGTAACCGCCTCGTCGAGCAAGGTGTGCTGGTCACCATCCGCAACAGCCGGGGACGGGACGTCGGCGGTGCATGTGGGCAGCTGCTCGTGCAGCCCCTCACCTCGGGCGTATGACGATGTGGACCACGACGCAGCCAGCCGCAGCTGCCTCCGCTCGTGATGCGCCACGCCTGTCGTCGTGGGTCGCGCTCTTCGCCCTCGCTTCGGGTCTCCTCGTCAGCCTGGTTCAACCACTCCTCCCTCGCGACGGCGTCACGGAGGTCGCGCCTTTCGTAAGCGCTCTCGCTGAGCGTGTGCCAGAGCTCAGGGACGGTGACATGGTGTTGGTGCATCCACCGTGGCGACATGACGTGGTGAATGGGCTCTATGCATCGCCCTTGCTCCCAGAGGGCGTGCGGGCAACTGTCTCGTTGTCACTCGCCCACGGGCAAGACCCAGGGCGCGTGCTGGTGCTGCGCGATCGCAAGGCGCCCCCCCTGCCCCGAGCGCACCGCAACCTGCGCGACGCGCGCGTCCAAGCAGAAGGAATAGAGACGGGCTGGTTATTGCGCCCGGCGGATGTGCCAGTCGACGACGTCGAAAATGATCTGGCGCGGCTCCTGGGCCGAGCTGAGGTCGTTGTCATCGACGCTGCTGGCCGCCGCGTGCGGTGCCCGTGGGATGCGAGCACACAGCGTCATCGCTGCGACGACTTGCCGTCGTGGATGTACGTTGGACTCGAGTCGCTGATGGTCGCTGGCGCTCCCTCGTCGTGCGCGTGGTCCCACCCGACAAGCGGTGGCAAGGTTGTCATTCGCTTTCCCGACGTTGCCCTAGGCCGGGAGATTCGCTTCGCCCATGCGCTCAGCGACGCAGTGGCAGGCCGCGACGGTGGTGCGCCCGTCGAGGCCGCGATCTACGTGGAGGGGAAAAGAGTGTTGCGGTCGGTGCGGACCAATGCGAGCGGCTGGTGGGAAGAGCGTGTGGCCATCCCCGGCGGTACGGGGCGCGCGGAGGTGCGCATCGAGGTCACGACGCGTGACGACGGCGCGCGCCATTATTGCTGGCGTCTGCGATCGCCCTTCGAGGAGAAGCGGGGATGATGCGCCTTTTGCGACAGTGGATGAGCGCTGACGCTGGACGAGGGGCGGCCATCACGGTGTTTGCACTCGTCTTCTTGTTCCTTGCGTCGATCTTGCCAGCCCAGGGCCTCACGGACGACGACGATTATTACGCGCCAGCGGGAATTCAGTATGCCGCGTGGGTCGGTTCACTCGTCACGCACCCGTCTGAGGCGTTGACTCGCGAAGCGATCGAGCGGGC
>JBMTAX010000411.1:0-3728 GCA_049429145.1 Myxococcota bacterium | reverse complement strand
ATCGACGTCACCTTCGAGCCCGCCTTCGCGCCACCTATCGACGACGTCGACCCCCGCGCGGACCCCGCCGATGCGGTCCCCGAGTACGGCTCGAGCACCACACTGGCGCAGGCCGTGAGCGCCCTGCGTTACGCGAATCAGATCCGCTACAGCCCACGCGGGGACGGGACCCGCCTCGGGGCTCTGGAGCGCAACCATGTACAAGAGGCCATCGACGCTCTCGACCGCGAGCTTCACCAACTTTTGACGGGCGGCGCGACGCTCGGGCTCGACACCACGACGCTCCCACAAGACGGCAGTTACAATGACATTCAGAGTGCCGTCGAGGATCTCCATAGGCGTCTGCGCGAACTCGAGCGAGGGCCCTATGTATTGGGCGTTACCGACCCAACCAGCGGGCTCGTTACCCACAATGGTCGCAGCGGCATCCTTGGGGCGGCGGGCTTGTGCCAAGCGAAGTTTCCAGCGGAACCCGATGCGCATCTCTGCTCCCTCGAAGAGGCGCGCGAGGCGCTCGCCGCCAGCCGTGTGGCCACGGATATCGGCAACGTCACCACTTGGGCCCTCGGTGCGACCCTTGGCGAGGGGTGCGACGGGCTGCGCGACGCCGCGCCATCGAGCTTCGGTACGACGCACGTCCTCGATGTCTCCTCCTTGAACGCGACCGCCCTCGGCGTGGGGACTACGACAGAGGCCTGCAACATCCAGCACCCTCTCCTCTGCTGTCGCTGAGCCTTTGCCCGCGTAAGCAACGCCTCGACCCGCTCGGCGCCATGGTGTGCGCGGCGGTGATCGGTTTGGCTGCACGCTCGAGGACGACCGGACCATCCGGCCCTCCTCGAGGAGCGGGTCGAGACGTGTGCGCAACCACTGCGCGTGGCGTGCCAGCGCCCAAAGTGGCGGCCATGGCCATTCTTCCAGCAGGGGTGCGCTGTGGCCGTCCCGGCGATGGAACCAGGGGCGTTCCCTTTGGAACGGTGCGGGAGTTCTGGACCCCGAAGCGGCACGCAGGAGCGTAAGCCGCTAGACTATCTTTGCTGCTGTCTGTCTCGCGAGTGACCAGCACCCAGGAGCCCCTATGCCAGTGCCTGCCCGACACTTCTCTCGACACCTTCGCCGTCCGTGGTTCCCGATGGCGTTCCTTCTCTCCGCCGGGGCGTTCGCTCAAGCGAAGCCTGCCTCAGGGGGGGAGCCTGGTTTCGACCCACAGCGCGACGACGCCCCTCTTGAAGTTTCTTGGCAGGACAGTGGCTGGGGCGGCCACGACCACGCTGACACTCCGCCTCCTGATGGCATCCTCGTCGATCTCGCCGACGACCTCGAAGAGGGGGACATCGCCGCTTTGGAGCAGCGCCTGGGGCTCGACCTCGAGCCGACGGCCAACGACGTCGTGGGTGGTAACCGGTATGAACTCCACGGCGTCAGCCTCGAGGAGGCTCGGTCTCGTCTCGCCGGCAACAACGACGTCGAGAGCGTTGAGCCCAACGTGTTCTACGGCCTCCTCGAGGGAACCTTCGACGGGGCCGATGGCAGCGCGTTCGCAGACCCCAGCCCTACACGGCCCTCCCCCGGCAAGCCCAACGACCCCATGTATCGGCACCAATGGCACTTCGACATGGTGAACGCCGAGGCGGCATGGGAACTTGCACGCGGTGATGGGGTGGTCGTCGCCGTCATCGATACGGGCGTCAGCGAGGGTAAGCTTGCCGACGGGAAGCGATCGAAATTTCGGCGAGTCCCCGACCTCGTCAAGACAGAGCTCGTGCCTGGCTACAACTTCGTCGGCCGCTCGCCCGATGCGTCGGACGGCAACGGACATGGAACCCACGTCGCTGGCACCATCGCCCAGAGCACCTACAACGAGTACGGCGTCGCGGGACTTGCCTATCGGGCGAAGATCATGCCCATCAAAGTGCTCTCTGACCGCGGCTTCGGTTCCGTCGGAGATATCGCCAACGGCATTCGATTTGCCGCCGACCACGGCGCTAAAGTCATCAACATGTCCCTCGGTGGCGGCTCCTACTCTGCCACCCTCGCCAAGGCCGTGAAGTACGCCCACGACAAAGGAGTTACCGTCGTGTGCGCCGCCGGGAACGGAGGGCGCGAAAAGGTGGAATATCCTGCGGCGTATCCCGGCTGTGTGGCCGTGAGCGCTCTCGGACCCGACGGCAACCTCGCTTTCTACTCGTCCTACGGAAAAGAGACCGACATTGCGGCACCAGGGGGCGACACCCGCGTCGACCTAAACCGCGACGGCATTCCTGACGGCGTGCTGCAAGACACCATCGCTCGCGGCGACCCAAGTTCCCACGGGTTCTTTCCGTTCCAAGGCACGTCGATGGCGACCCCTCACGTTGCTGCCGCTGCCGCACTCGTCATCTCCACGGGGGTCACAGACCCTGACCGCGTCGAAGAGGTGCTGCAGAAGAGTGCGCGGGACCTGAAGGACCCCATCCGCTACGGGGCTGGCGGGCTCGACGCCGCCGCCGCTGTGCGCAAGTCCCAAAACGACAAAGGGCTCTGGGCGCTCGGGTTCGCGACGCTCCTCAGCGTTGGTGGTATTCGCCGCGCTCGTCGTCGTGACTCATTGCTTCGCTTCCGGCCTGGCATCGGCTTTGGGCTCGCCCTGGTCTTTGGCGCCAGCGGGTTCTTCTTCCTTCGTGCCTTTGGCTTCCACGTCTTCCCCGGGCTCGCGTTATTGGCCAGCCCTGTAAGCGAGTGGTCGTCGCTGTGGCTCGGTTGGACGAGCCTGTCGCCGCTGGTCGCCAGTGTGCTGCTGCCCCTGGTACCGGTGCTGCTGTTCCTCGGCGCGACGCAAGCTCGCGGGGCCCTGGTTGGTTTCAGCTATGGCGTCGCCGGATTCCTGTTCGCGTCTGCCCTCCTCGGGGTGCACGACGTGGCCTTCGTCCCCGGACATGGCTGGCTCGACACAGCGTGGCTCTCGCTGCAAGGGCTCTGCGCTGCAGGGCTCGCAGGGCTCGCATTGCGCCGCCGCTGAGCGATCGGTCACTCTCCTGCGCGACGTGGACTCGCCATCTTGCGGGGCGCGTCGCGTACAGACATGACCCCTCTATGCAGCTACGCCGCGCCCACGACGAGGACGTTCCCTCCATTTGCAGTATCTACAACCTCGAGGTGCAGACGGGTACCGCCACCTTCGATACCGAACCGGTGTCCGTGGAAGCCCGTCGTCGCTGGCTTGCCCAGCACGATCGACCTGCGCACCCGGTATTCGTCGTCGACGAAGCTGGAGAGGTGATCGGCTTCGGTTCCTTGTCGTCGTGGTCTGAGCGGCGTGGCTATGACCGGAGTGCTGAGGTGTCGGTCTATGTTCACCACGCGCACCGAGGGAGAGGCGTCGGGCGTCTCCTTTTACAGGCCCTGATCGAGGCTGGCGCCGAGGCAGGCTTGCTTGGGCTGATGGCGCGCATCACAAGCGATAGCGATGCCAGTCGGCGGCTTCATCGTTCCTTGGGCTTTGTGCACAGCGGCACCTTGCATCGCATCGGCGAAAAGTTCGGTCGCGTCCTCGACGTGGAGCTGCACCAGTACCACTACCCTCGATGACGACAACTCGCGTCCGGGGCAGGAAGCCACCCTCGCTCCAGGCTATGGCAAAATCGACATTCGTCCAGTTACGCACCCAGCGCTTTCCGTTGGGGGGGGCTGTTGCCAGACCCTCCCCCCGTCGAGCAAAACTTGTCCGGGGCGCCCCCCCAAAGCGCCCC
>JBMTAX010000410.1:0-3741 GCA_049429145.1 Myxococcota bacterium | reverse complement strand
ACGATGATCCTCGTGCCACGGAAATGCGCAAGTACGTCCCCCGTCGCCCGCAGGCGCAACGTGCGGAGTGCGATCGTCACGGGTTCGAGCGCGATGGTGCCCCGGCTTTCGGAGAAGCTCCTCAGCTCGCCGCCCACGTCGATGTTACCCGCTGCCTCGATCCGCATGCCCTCGGGCAGCAGCGTGGCGGGCAGAAGTGGCTGCACGTCGCCGGGAAAGACGTGAAGAGACGCCGTGTAGGGGAAGGGACTGCGGGTGTCGACGGCGATGACCCCATCGCCACGGCGGGACAGGATTGGGCCCAGGAGGCTTAGCTTTCTGCCGATGTGCGAGACCGCAAGATCAGCACCACCGATGGGAATATCGCCCCAAGCGGCATCGCGGAGCCGCGCTCGGCCAACGAGAGTTGGGTCTTCCGCAAGGTGACTGAGGGAGCCCTCGAGGTCCAAGGTGCCTATAAACGCGCGCGAGGTCCCCTTGAGTGCATCAACCTCCCCGAGCTGTAGTCCTCGCACGACGAGATCACCGGTGAGCTTTCCGCCAGCGCGCTCGATCACTGCGGTCATCACACTCGTTCCCCCCGCGACGGCGATATTCAGGCCCTCGATGGAAAAACGATCCTCATCGAGCACGAAGCGACCGGACCCGCCGTGCAGCGTCTGACCTAGAAGGGTTGTACCCTCCTCTAAAGACAGCTCCCCCGAGCCCGTGAGGTGGTCCGTGGTGCCGTCGCCGATGTAGCCCTGGGCCTGTACCGTTCCCATGAGAGGACCGCTGAACTCCAACTCACGCAAAAAGCCCAATACACCCGTGGCATAACGAGGGGGGACGATGGCGCGGAGGTCTTCCGCTCTGGCTCGGTCGAGGGAGATGTCGACGTCGATCGCGAGGCCTTGCACGGTGGAGAGCGCCACGCCACTCGCAGCACCGCCGACAGAGGTTCGGACCTCCCTCTCTGCACCGAAGTCGAGGGTGACGTCTCCGCTGTAGGTGCTCGGTCCTTTTCGTGCGCGCACGTCCTCGAGGGCGAGGACCCCAGCGTCGTAATGGATGTGACCCTCGAGGTCACCAAACGAGTAGCCCTCGAGGTTGAATCCCTGCAGCCAAGCGTCGGCGTGGATGTCTGGTCTGCGATACGGGCCAGCGATGCGCAACTGCGCGCCGCCGAGGCCGCTGAACTCCAACTTTCCGATGCGCCCGCCGATGCTGGCGAAGGAGACGCGTTCGCTCTCCATCTCGACGACGAATCCCTTGTCTGCCCCGAAATAGAAGTCGACGAATCCCGCTGCGGTCGTCGAAGCATCATCGAGCGTTCCGGAGAGCCGGAGTTTCTCCGCAGTGGCGTGAATATCGAAGTCGCTGAGGATGGGGTCCTTGACGTGCAGTACCAGTTGTTCGTCGGGCAGCGTCCTGACGTTGGCTCCCCCGACGCGTAGGTCATGGAGCTGCCCGCGGGCGTGGCCCTGGAGGTCGAAGCTCGGACGCAGGACGCCGTGACCGACAGCTTCTGCATCGATCTGGAGGTCGGCCCATGCCCCAGGAATCTTCAGGTCGGCGAGCAAACGATGGAGCGAAAAGTCGGCACCCGAAACACGGAACTGAAACGCGAGGCTCTCGTCGAAAAAGACAACGGCTTCTCCCTGCAAAGTTGTATCCCCCGTTCGGTAAGCGACCGACAGGAACTCTGCGCGTTCCTCATCGAGCAGAAAACGACCGCTGAAGCTGCCGAGACCAAAACCGTCGAGCCTGAGCTCCGCCACGTCCGCTTGGCCGGTAGCGCGGGGGCGCGCAAGACCCGCGTCTGCCATCACCCGCGCGCCGATGCTGAGCGCACCCTCGACCTCCACGGGGAGTGCCGCGTGAGCGAGCACCGGACCGAGGGGAACCACTGCGTTCACGTCGAGGTCGAGGGCGGGTACTTTCCCGCGCTCTTCCAGCAGGACGTCTCCCCCTATCGATACCGAAGCACCTTCTGTGACGAGGAGGACCTCCGAGAGATGAACGCGGTCAGGAGCGAGTAGTCCGTCTCCATGGACGGTCATGAGCCCGCCGAACTTCTCGAGCTCGACAATATCGCCCGGGCGAGTGATCGATCCGTTGGCTACACGGAATCGGAGCTGGTGGGCGTCTTCGTCATGGTCCCGGAGCCGCACCGAGACGCCGCTGAGCTGTGCGTCGATCTTTCCAGCCTGACTCACGCGGAGTTGCCCATCGAAAACCCGGAATCGTTTTACGTCGAGCCTGAGCAACGGATCCTCTGATTTTACCGGGTTCTCGGGGAGGCGGATGCCCTGCAAACGGCCGTCTTCGTCGACACGAACCCACAGGCGAGGGGCTTCGACTTCGAGGCTGTCGAGTTGGAGACGACGAGAGAAGAACGGTAACGGGGCGAGTTTTGCCCGGATGCGCTCAGCGCTGAACACCTCGACGCCGTCTCGGTCGACCAGCGCCACGGCATCCAGCTCGACTTTCGCCGTCGTGGGGTCGACGTACAGCTCCCCGATACGCAAGGACAGCCCGAACTCGGCTTCGAGGCGAGCGGTGAGGCGTTCCGTGGTAAAGCGCAGCGACGGGGGGCTCGTCGCGAGCTCTACCAACCCGAGCCCCATCGCCACGAGCGCTGCCGCTGCAAAGAGCCAGGGGTGGCGCCGAAGGAGTTTCATCCCGACTGGAGCCTAACAGGGACTGACCCAAACGCCGGGAAACGTCCGCCACAACGATCGCCTGAGGAGATCAGCTCCCCCCGCTGAAGTGCCTCAGAGCAGGTATTTCACCCGCTCATCGTCGCTGATCGCCTCGTAAATGGCATATACCGCGTCGCCATTCTCCACCGGCAGGTCGAGCGTGACGCTCTTGTAGCGACCTTGGGCGGAGAGCCGCACGGAGTGCTCCGCGGCCGCCACCGGCCGGCCCAGTACTTTCGCTACGCGCGTGAGGATGGCTTCGACAAAGCCCTCGGTCGCGAGTCCCACGACTTTGAAACGGAACACACAGGGGAACTCCACCAGCTCGTCTATGGCACGCCGCTTCAGCCCGGTCCCGAGGGACCAGCCCAGCAGCGGCCCGGCGCTGTCATCAGAGTTCACCCCTCTAAGTGTAGCCAGACAGCCCAGCGGATGCCTGCTTCGCCGGAAGATAGGATCCGAAAGAGACACAGGGACCCGAGCGCGGTAAGAGACGCGCACTATGTCCGCAGCAGAGATCAAGGTGTTCGCTGGCAACGCAAATCCCGGGCTCTCCGAGGCCGTCGCTCGCATCCTCGAGATGCCCCTCGGCAAGGCCCGGATCAATCGCTTCTCCGACGGGGAGGTGAACGTCGAGGTGTACGAGAGCGTCCGGGGGCTGCACACCTTCGTGCTGCAGAGCACCTCGCCACCCGCGAACGAGCACATGATGGAAATGCTCGTGATGATTGACGCCTTGAAGCGGGCATCCGCCGGGGAGATCACGGCGGTGATCCCGTACTACGGATACGGGCGGCAGGACCGCAAGGTCGCCCCGCGCGCCCCGATCACTGCAAAGCTCGTCGCTGACCTCATCACGGCTGCCGGTGCCACCCGCGTCATCGCGATGGACCTGCACGCGGGACAGATCCAGGGCTTCTTCAACTTGCCCTTCGATCACCTCTACGCGATGCCCGTGATGCTCGCCGACATCAAGGAGCGCTTCCTGAAGGATGGGCCCGAGGAAGACCATGATCTCGTCGTGGTCGCTCCCGATGCAGGTGGCGTGGAGCGTGCC
>JBMTAX010000409.1:0-3758 GCA_049429145.1 Myxococcota bacterium | reverse complement strand
CACCGGCAGCGGGACCTGAGAGCCCTCGGTTCCGAGCAAAGAGGAAGGGCGGCCTCCGGTCGCCCTTCGTCTTTGGCCCGCGGTCCAACCGCTAAAAGCCCACGGTCTCGCATCCGAGTCCTGGTAAGCCTTACCAAGTGCCTCACCCCTTCCCACCGCCTATCGTGGGGCCCCGCACCGCGCGAAGACACGTGACCTCCTCGCAGCTCTCCGCTTCCTCGGGTCGCCTTCCTCCGGTCGACAACGGTCGGGTATCATCCTCTCCATGCGCTCTGCACCCCCCATGGCTTGGCCCTTGTCCGTCTCCTGCGCGGTCCTGCTCGCCTGTTCCCCAGGGCCGAACACCTATGATCCCATCGAGGCCGACGCAGGCCCTGCGGCTCCCACCGGCCCCTCTGCCGCCGACATCGGCACAAAGTGCGAGTACAGGGGCGATGGGGCGAACCCGAGCAACACGTGCCCGGCCGGCCTCTCGTGCCTCCTCTACACCTACGACGGGCTCTACATTCCGAAGGCCCCCGGGGGGACGCAGAACTTCACCGCACACATCTGGGACGATCACTTCACCGTCTACCGAGATGATGGGATCGACGAGGGGTACTGCACCGTCATTGGCACCTGGGCAGCTCCCCCTATTTGTCCCCGCGGTACCGAGTTGAAGCTATTCGAGACAAACCTCGCGGTCTGTCTGCGCTCGTGCAGCGCGCCCAGCGATTGCGGCCGAGAGCGCTACACCTGCGACACGCGCTTTCTCGACGTAGGTCCCACCTGCGTCACGGGCTGTTCCCTCGACGTTCCGCAATGCATCCGTTCTGGTGTCTTCGCGCCTGCTCAGGGAAATGCCTCGCCGGCCCGCTACCTCGCTGCCGATGACCTCGCTGGAGCGAGCACGTGTGACGTCGCGAGCGGTATCTGCGCGCCGAATCTCAGCACTGGCGACAGGGCGCCGGGCCAACCCTGCGCTACGACGTCCGACTGCGAGCTGGAGTCCGTCTGCATCCAGGCGCCGTTGCTACAGGCCATCGATGGCAGCCTGCCGGCGAACACCACCGGCTTCTGCGCGCAGCCCTGCAAGCCGGATCCGCAAAACCCGCTCTCCGGGGGGTGCCGCACCGGTTTCGCCTGCCAGCAGGGCTTCACCCTCGGCCATGGCCCGCCATTCGCGCTGATCTCCCTCCAGAACGGCCAGACGCTCGAGGCCGGCGGGGTATGCTTCCCCGACTGCCAGGCCACTGGCGGTGCTTGCGATAGCTACCCGGGTACCACCTGCGGACAACCGCGCACCGCTCTGTTCACCACCTCGATGCTTGGCTCACAACCCTGGTCGTGGAACCAAGTCTCCATGTGCTTGCCCGATTCCCTCCGTCGCTGAGCCCCTGTGCCCTCTCCCATGCCGAGGAGCCCTCGATGCGTTCGGCTGTCTCTGTGGTCACGCCGCTTCTCGCGACAACCTCCCTCGTTCTCTCCGCATACACGCTGTGGTCATCGCCCGAGGCCGACCCCCGCACCGATGACCCTCGCACCGGTGACCCTCGCGCTCTCCCGTCGACGCCGCGCACAGGGTTACACCCAGCTGACGACTACGACGCTCTCGCATCAAGGCTTGCGCGCCTCGAGGCGTCACTTGCAGGGCTACCCGGGGCGACCCCGCTCCCCGCAGCCACAAAGCCGGCAGGGAGCACTCGCCCTCACGACGACGACAATCAGATAGGGGCGGGCGCTGCGGCTTCGTCAACGTTCGGTGCAGCTTCGGCGGGGTCGATGGGAGCGAACCCGATCGGCGACACACGTCCGGTGCTGCACAGTGAGTTCTCCGCTCTGGTGGCACAGGAGCTGCGCGACGCGGACCGACGCCGCTGGCAAGAGCGTCGCGAGAGACGAGAAGTACAGGCCAGTGAGCGCCTGCAGGCGTTCCTCGACCAGACAGCTCTCGATGCGGAGCGCGCGCAGACGCTGGCGACCATCCTCGCGGGGGAGCGCGCCGAGATCGACGCTTTGGTACAACGCGCCCGCGAGGACGATGACTGGCGCAGCCTGCGCGCTGAGATCGAGGGTGTACGCCGCAGCAGCGACGACAACGCGGGTGCACTGCTCGACGATGACCAGCTCCGGGCTTATCAAGCGATGCGAGAAGACGAGCCCTTTCGTCGGCCCCATCGCCGCCAGGGGCCCCCCACGCAAGCACCATGAATCCCTTCGGGGCGGTCCAGACGCCTATCCGAAATTTTTTTCTGCGCTTTTGTTCGGTTCTGTAACGCCCCCTCCACGGCCCGGCTGACGCTCCACCGGGACGAAAAAGACGACTGAAAACAACTAATTAGGACAAAGCGCCTACGGCTGGCTGCAGCGGTGTGTTTCTTGCCACCCGGCCCCGCGACGGTGTCGGGGCATGAACGTGTCTTGCGCACCCCAATCTGCGTCGGCACTGTCCGCGCGACAACGGCGAGACGCCGGAGTGGAAGGATGGAAGTGATGAGAGGACGGTCTCTTTCCCGCGCCGTGGGCGCGGCCCTGCTCGGAGCCCTCGGCTTCGCCAGCGTCGGATGTTTCCCCATCGAGGGCATCGCTCGCACCCAGCCGAACAAGGTCGAGAAGAGCATCTTCAATGACGGCGGCGAGTGGTATTTCCGCCAGACCATCATCGACGTGCCGGCCACCAGCGGCATCTCCTTCATCGGAGAGCAGGGCAGCACCGAGCGCGTGGTCTGGGACATCCAGGAGAGCTTCCTGTTCGCGTACCGTGCCTACCCCTTCCAAGAAGGCGGCGACGGCCACGCCCGCCCCGGCACCGGCCCCTACATGGACAACCCGGTGGCGGCTTTCCGCATCCAGAGCCACTTCGACGTCGAGCGGCAGTACAACCCCTCCACCGGCGAGCAGACGAACGTCATCGCCGAGAACATGATGGACAAGCCCTGGTACGACCGCAAATGGATGCGGATCGACTGGTCGCAGAACCTGATCGCCGACTTCCAATTCAGCGCCTCGGCGGTGCAGCAGCAGCCCGTGGCGTTCTTCAACGGCGAAGACCCCACCCACCAGACCAAAGACGCCGCCCAGATCACCCCGAACTACGTCGACATCGTCCACACCATCACCGCGCAGCCCGAGCTGAACCAGCTCTACACCCAGTACTTTGGCTTCCCCATCCTCGAGTGCTGGCTCTACTCGAGCGTTCACCAAGACTGCCTCGGCGCGCAGCTCAAGGTGCGCAGCTCCTTCCTGCGCGCTCCCGAGCAGAGCGACTACCTCCCCGCCGACTACGACGACAACCGCTTCGCCAAGTTCGGTTACTTCCGCGCTGACCGCTACGGCTACAACGCCGAGTACGGCGTGGTGGAGCCCGCTGCCCAGCGCCTCGCGAACCGCTTCAACCTCTGGAACAACGCCCAGCCTTGCTACAACCCCGACGCCGAGAAGCCCTTCGCCACCTGTAGCCCCGACCAGCTGAAGACCGTTGCCTACCACCTCAACGAGGATTTCCCGGCGGAGTACAAGTCTTTCGCCATCTCCAACGGCGAGGAGTGGAATCGCGTCTTCCGTGAAGCAGTGCTCGCGGGTACCGGCTGGAGCGCCGAGACCCTGGGTAACCGTCGCCTCTTCACCATTTGCCCGAACAACCCCGTGCTGAAGGGCGACCCCGCGGAGTGCGGTGGCGAAGGCACCAACGCGCGTATCGGCGACCTCCGCTTCAGCATGTACTACTACGTCCCTGACGCCCAAGAGTCGTCCCCCCTCGGGTACGGTCCCTCGGCGCA
>JBMTAX010000408.1:0-3765 GCA_049429145.1 Myxococcota bacterium | reverse complement strand
GGGTGGTTGCCCCACGGGTCTCGTCGCTCGGGCCCTTTGTCCTGAGCAGAACGAGGAGGAGCAACAGAGCGCCCCCGAGGGCAAAACCAAGGAGCACTCCCCTCATGACTCTCCCTTGGGCCCTGGCCAGTTCCGCAGTTCGGTGAAGTTACCGCGCCGCACGGCTTCGCGAATCTTGCGGAACGCCTCGAGCTCAAGCACGCGGGCGTCGGCCTCTGTCAGGGGTGCTGGGGCAGGGGTCGACACCGATGCCGGTGCCGCGGCTGTCGCCGACGCGGGGGTCCGTACCTGCCGTCCGAACCAGGCCGCATCAAACAACGGCGCGTTTCGCACGAGCTCGGCACTCCACCTTGAGGTCGCCTGGTACATGGCCCCCGACGGGTGCAGAGAGCCAGGTCCCACGACGTAGCCGCCGTCGCCCTTCACGTCGATCTTTAGGCCCTCGGGTCGGAAAGTCGGCAGGTCACCACCGGGGTGCAGGTAGTACCAGTGCTGCCCGCGGCTCGTCGTCACCACGAGCGGCGTCGGGGGCAGATTCGCCTCGGCAAACGCCACCGCCTCCTCGTCGTCGAGGTCCACCACCACAAGGCCAGACACCGCCCCGCACACCACCGCGAAGTTCGAGTCCGGCTGCACGTCGAAGACGAGCGCCAACTCGTCTTCGCTCGCCCGCCGTCTCTGCGCCGCGGTCCATCGCCCGAGCGGCTCCTTGCCTCGAGGCCGCAGCGGAATCACCGAGAACCCGAGCCGGCACAACGCAAGCGCCGCCTCTCGCGCCGACCCCCACAGTTTCGCGGCCCCCAGCGATTCCGGCGTCTCCGTCGACTCGTGACGCACCGCATCAACACCAGCACCCGCGCCCCACGATTTCTCGAAGGGTCTGCCGGGTTCTGCGTCGTCGGGAAGAGCAGGTTCCTGCGTGGAAGGGACCGCAGATTCGGAAGGTTTCTGGCTTCGAACATCGGGTGTGGGCGAGGGTTCGGGCCCAGGGTCGCCAGAACCGCAGGATTGAAAAATTTGGGTTTGAGGGGATTCGATCCCCAAAGGTTCCTGCCCATCAGCCAGGTCAAAATCACTGAGCCGGATACTCATGCACGATTGGCGCTCTGAAACATCGCTCTCAAAAACGCCTCCTGGTGCCGCTACCCCCCGGTCTGCAAAAACAGACAAGGCGGCATCGGACGGCTGAGGAGGCACCGCGTAGCTCTCGCGGAGGTGCCAGCGGGTTATCCAAGTCTTCCCCTCGCGCTCCACGACCCGGAGGACTCCCCGGTCACCGAGCTCATCGAGGAGCTTCTGCAGGGAATCGCGGGTGACTTTGACGTGAGCCTGACCTCGGTCGAGGGCAAAGAGCGACGCGGCATGGGCGAGGTCTGGCTGGGTCCCGTACCAGGGGGCCTTCTCTGCCTCTTGCGAGGACAGAAAGCCGAGGACCGCGGCGATGGCCTCTTGGCGCTGGGTGTAGCGTCCTCGCACGTCCGCAGACCGCTCGTTCGGACCACCGGGCACGAGCTTCTCAAACGCCCATTCGACGAGGTCTTCCAGCTCGTCAGTAGCCAGACGTTTGTATGGGAACGCGGACTGGTCGACGTTCCGGCTGTGCCAGGCGTGTAGGTACTTCGTGATGTCCTCGCGGCTCCAATCGGCCCAGCGCAGGATGCAGGTCAGCGTCACCGCGGCGGGGTGTCGTTCGCCGCTCTTCTTCGGTTCGGAGGCCTTCAAGAACGCCGGCGACGTAATCCAAGCATCCCGCGGGCTCAGATACCGGGGACGTCGTTTCTCATGGGGGCGCAGCGCCAAGAAGGAGGGCTCATCGAACCCGGCGAGGGGCCCTGAGACATCGCGGATGCGCAACATGGGCGCTTCATGGCGGGCCTCTACGATATAGGCGTCGCTCCCGATGTACTCGGACCTCGAGGAGGGCTGGGGCATCGGGAGCAGCTCTGCGACGGGAGTGGTGTCATCGAGCTGTTGCCCGAAGGCGAGGGCGAGCTTTTTCCGCGCCATGCGCCAGGCGAAGACGCACTGCTTAAAGGCTGCCGTGTGGGCGAGGGGGGCATTCTTTCCGGGGCGTCGCAAGGGCTCGATGCGCCACACGGGATAGAGGTGTTCGTCGGCGTAGAGGACGTAGTGCGGCTCTGGCACGCCGTAGTGGTCGACGAGGAGAGAGAGCCGGCGCGTCGCTGCAGCGACGTCATCGCTGCCGACATAGACCGACGCCCACAGCGCGGGGAGCTCGACGAGGTGCTCTTCGTCGAGTGCGCCGAGAAAGACACCCGGCGTGAACTGCAGTGCCCGTTGGTGGTCGTGGCTGTTGGTGGTCCAGACGGGCCGCTCGTCGAGGGGGCCTTTGATGTACTGGCGGCCCGGGTGCTTCTGCTTCTCCGGCAGATAGACAAAAGCCCGCCAGAACGCGTCAAGCGCGTCCTCGAAACGGAGGTGCTCCGCAAAGAGCAGCTCCTCGGTATGTAGATGCACCACGGGTTAGGCCCGCACGGCGCACCTCGGAGGACAGGGGGTCGCAGGGCACACGACACCCTGCCCGCGAGAAAACGCAGGCAAAGGGACTCCGATGTGCTGCGATAAAGTTGACGCCTACTTCGGGGCAACGTAGGCTTCCATTCACGGTGAGGTGGTTGGAAGGTTTCTACGCTGCTCTATTTCGAAGTAGTCATGAACTCTTTCGAGCACCCGCAAGAAAGTCACCCCGGCCAGGGTGGCTTTTTTGCTTTCTGGGGTTCTAGTCGTCGTCGTCTACGTCGCTAGAGACTCCTTGTTGCAAAGAGGGGAAGGGAAGCAGCACTTGGTCTGGCTGCGTCTCGAGGTGTTGGAGGTAGTACTGCACGGCGACGCGCAAGAGGTCAGCGCGGCCGGGGACAGGTCTGCGGGAGGGGTCAAGCAGTCGCTGTTGCCCGAGCAGCCGGGTGAGTTCGTCCATCATGGAAGGCGCGAGGCGCACCATGCGGGAGGGGCAGGGCCCTTCGTCTGGAACGAGGTCGAGAAGAGAGGCCCGTGGGTTACTCCGGGCAAAAGCGAAGAGATGCTCCACGCTTTCCCGAATGAGACCGGAGACGGAGGGGGCGGGGCCTGTGGGGTCTTGTACGATGCGCTGGGTGACGATTTGGTCGAGCCGAGCGCGGCTTTCGGGGGATAGGCGGAAACGGCAGATCACCTCGATCGGGTCGGGTCCGGGCTTACGACCCGGTTTTCCCTTTGTTTCTGCGGTGTTCGTCTGTCTCGCCATCAGCAAAACGATCTCCCCCGATGCAGGGTTTACATCATTCGTCTACTCACCAGATCTAGTCAAGCAGATCATCCGCGATTGCGGTGGGAATCGCGACACGATTTCAAGTCAAGGGGCGGGGCTTTCGCGTGGTTTGGCGGGCAAAATAGGCTCGTGATTATCCATGTTGTCGTCGTGGAAACCATGAGTTTGGCGCCGAGGGAGCCCAAGACTACTCGTGGCACCGGAAATCTTTTCTGAGCGGGGAATGCCCACAGCGAAAGCGCTTTTTTCCAGCGAGCCGATGGCACGAGGGCGGCAGCGCGATCGGTTGCAGCGATCACCGATCGAGCCCACGCTCACCAGAAGTCTCTTAGCGACTGGAAGACGGACGAAGGCACGTCGACGGGGAGGCACAATAGCCCGAGGACACGTGCCCGCATGCTACGCGGCCTCCATGGGCGTGACCGAAGAGCGCTGACATACCGACCAAGTTCAGGCTCTAGAGCTTGCCCGCAACCACCTCGCTCAAGCGGCTCGTG
>JBMTAX010000407.1:0-3766 GCA_049429145.1 Myxococcota bacterium | reverse complement strand
AATGGCGAGAGCGGCGCGGGAGGTGCTGACGACGGCGGCGGCGAGAAAGGCGACGCCGGCGCGGGCGCGGGCGGAGCCACCATCCCAAATGGCGAGAGCGGCGCGGGAGGTGCTGACGACGGCGGCGGCGAGAAAGGCGACGGTGGCACTATCGGCACCGTAGGTGCTGCGGGGTCAATCCCCACACCAGAGGCCGTGGTGACTACGAACACGTGCTTGCATTTGCTACAGCGCACTTTCGTCCCCGACGACGTGACCCGCTCGTCTGGGACTTTGAACCGCGTGGCGCATTGTTCACACTGGATGATCATGAATGCTCGCTGTGCAGCCAGATGGCACGAAGCCCCTCTCACCAGGAAAGTTGCGTAGGGAGTGTAGGTGCGACGTGGGCTCGGCAGCAAACTGCCAGCCGCATCTCCTCAGAAACGGCAGTACGTACATTTTCCGAACCTTGCCGATTCGTTGACATCTGGGTCAACCTGCTGCACCCTGCGGCCCTCCGTGGGGGAGCGCCGCATCCTGGTGAAGGCAGCGGGTAGGCTCCCCGTGTCTCCTCACCTGCAGACGGGTCGCGCCATGTCGTCCGAGAAACAGCCGAAGGTCATCAAGCGTTACGCCAACCGCAAGCTCTACGACACGGAGCGGAGCTGTTACGTGACCCTCGAGGAAATCGCGGTCATGATCAAAGACGGTGAGGACCTTCAAGTCGTCGATAACAAGACGAAAGACGACCTCACGGCGGTGACCCTGGCGCAGATCATCGTCGAGGAAGAGAAGAAAGTTGCCAAGATGCCGCTCAAGCTGTTGCGTGGCATCATCCAGAGCAGCAACGACGCATTTGAAGGGCTACAAAAGCGTGTGTTGGATCCGGTGCAAAGCCTTCGCGACGACGTAGAGCGACGGGTAGACGGTCTACTCCGACGGGGCGAGCGCAAAGACGAACTGACCGATGAACAGGACGGCGCTGCGGACTCCGCGGACACAGAAAACGGGGAGCAGGACGACGTGCGCCGACCCAGGGTAGTTCGAGAGTTCGTGTCCTCAACGCAGGAAGCACTAGAGTCTTGGCAGCGCCGCATTGATGACCGAGTGAAGGAGGCGTTGACGAAGATGACGCACCTGACCCACGTGGGGGCCGATGTCGCACAACTTCGGGAACGCATCTCACAGCTGGAACAACAGCTTGAGCAGGCGCGCAAGACGGAGAGCTGAGCAGAGTAAACGCCGCCGGGGAAACGACAGAGGGCGCCATGCACGGCGCCCTCTGCGCTTTCGGAAGCCTCTCAGAGCTGGCGAAGGGCGAGCCTAGCTGGGGTTCTTGCGCCTCGACGGCCGTCGCGACGAAGTGGGTTCGTTGGCGGACGATGCCTCTGCCTGAGAACGAGCCTCGGGGAGGTGAGCGTCGAGTTGCTGCACGCGATCGAGAATATTCGCGAGCATGTCTTCCACCTCCTGCAACCTCTCGCGAAGCTGCTGGACCTCCTCGAGGGTGGGGACATGGGCGAGGTCTAGCAGCCAAGTCACGCTTCGGTCGACGTTGCGTTTCGCTTCGAGTCCTTGGGTTACCGCCCCTTGCATTGCCCGCATGAAACGCTCGTTGGCAAGCAACTGTCCGAGTACCTCGCTGAGCCGCTCTTCACCGAGGTTCAGCAAGGACTTGACGATGGTGCTCTCGGATTCGGTCATGTCGCCTCCGGAACGAGTTTGTAGTCGCCTCCCCTCTAAGCCGTCAATTACAGGTGACGAAGAGGTGACCGTGGCTTCCCGGCAAGACGACCTTTTGCGTGCCCAAGCGGGACTTGGTACCCCTGCGTCGCAGTGAACGTAGTGACAATGGCTGTTCGCCTTGATGCTGTGATGCAAACCCTCTGGGGCAGCCCAAGGTGGGTACGGGATCCGTTCGACGTCGCATCCGAGATCGCCACCCATTGCGCGACAGGCCAGGTCCGAACGGGATTTCGACCCTCGTTGCCTACACGCTTATTTGGGTGGAACGGGATTCGCCCGCAGGGGACGCAATGAGCAGCTTCGATCAGCAATTGCACTTTGTCTCAGGCAAAGGAGGCGTCGGAAAGAGCACGGTGGCATGCGCCCTCGCGCTCTTCTTTCTGAGGCAGGGACATCGCGTCCTACTCGTACAGGTCAATGCGGCCGATAGTCACGCGAGGCTTCTCCGTCAGGGGCCAACCCCACATGAGGTAGAAGAAGTAGAACCCGGACTGTCGATGGTGAACATCACACCCGAGAACGCGTTGCGTGAATACGCACTCCTCAAACTCAAATTCGAAGCTCTGTACAGAGCGACGATGGAGCACCGAACGGTACAGCGTTTCCTCCGCTTCATCCCATCACTCGCCGAGCTGAATATGCTGGGCAAGATTTGGTACCACGCCGAGGAAAAGCGAGGAGACGCAGCCCGTTTCGCCCGTATCGTCGTGGATTGTCCGTCGACGGGACATGGACTCGGGCTCCTCCGTGTCGCGCACGTGGTGCGGGACATCGTGCGAGTAGGCCCCGTAGCGACCGAGGCGGGAAAGATGGCTGCGACTCTTGAAGACTCGGCTCGATGCCGGGTCCACGTGGTGACCCTTCCCGAGGAGATGCCCACCAATGAGACACTGCAGTTCATCGAAGGCATGCGTGAGGCTGGCGCCGCCACCCTTGGTTGCGTCGTGCTGAACAGCGTCGCTCCACCCGGTTTCTCACAACTGCAACGCGCGCGCCTTCGACAGCTCACGACAGAGGACCAAAATATCGACGTCGACAGCACGACAGCGGCATTGCTAGAGGTCGTTCGTCGGCGACTATTGCGGGATGAGATCATCGAAGAGCAGCGGCGCAGGCTATTGGCACCGGGCGTGGGCTTGCGAATCGTAGAGCTTCCCTATCTGGAAGAAGAGCCATTCGGTCGACCCGCCATCGAGCGGCTCGCAGGCGTGCTAGGTGACACACCATGAATGCCCCCTCCTTTCCAATCTCCGAGGGAGCCCATGACCTCGCCCGTCTCGTCGAGGATATGCGGGTCATCGTCTGCGTCGGCTCGGGAGGTGTCGGGAAAACCACCACGGCAGCCATGCTTGCCATGTACGGTGCCTATGTCGGGAAGCGCTCCTTGGTCATCACGATTGATCCCGCACGACGACTTGCGAACTCACTCGGTCTGAGCGGCCTCCTCTATGAACCACGCCTAGTTCCCGTCGAGGTATTGGCGAAGGCAGGACTCGCTGGCTGCGCCCCCCTCGAAGCCATGATGCTCGATCTCAGGGCCAGCTGGGATGACATGGTGAATCGGATTGGTGGGAACGCAGAGCAACGAGCCCACATCCTCTCAAATCGCTTCTACCGCTACCTCTCCCAAGAACTCCCTGGCGCGCAGGAGTTCATCGCGTGCGAGGCCTTGTACACTCTGGCCGAAGAGCGTGGCTACGACCTCGTCGTGCTGGATACCCCGCCGACGCAGAATGCATTGGATTTCCTCGATGCCCCTTCGCGTATTCTTGGTTTTCTCGACCTAGAGGCTTTCCAGGGGCTCGCGAAGCGAACGTCCGAAGGAAAAACAGCACGAATCGGACTTCGCTTTTTGGATGGGCTCACGGGAGCAGCCTCGGCGGTACTCTCTCGTTTCACGGGCCATGAGCTCCTCGACGAACTGGGTGACTTTCTTTTCCTGCTGCGCAACCTCTATGAGCCGCTCGTGTACCGAACCCGCCAGTTCGAGGGCTTGCTCCGCGGACCGCAGACTCGATTTGTGGTTGTGACCTCTCCC
>JBMTAX010000406.1:0-3773 GCA_049429145.1 Myxococcota bacterium | reverse complement strand
GGGTCGGGTAGGCCGAAGTGGCACAGAATCTTTCGAATGACGAACGCCTGCCGCATGACAACGAGGACGCGCATTGGTCCGTCTCAGTTGCGGCACTGGAGCGCCTCTGTGCCGAATGTGCGCCGCAGGAGCTCTTGTGAAGAAATGCGAGGGCGGGGCAGCGGTGGCCTTCGCGGCAGCACATCGAGGAAAGTGCCTGCGGCAAAGGGCATGGGATTTTGCTGATTGGGGGGAGTGGCGTCGGTCGCAGGTGTCATTGTCTGTGGTCTGCAGTACGACCATGTGGCGAAGTCTGCTCCCACCATGGAGAGAGCCATGGTTGCGCGAGAGATGGCTCCTGGGCGGCGGGATGACGGGGGATGCGGGCTTAGAGCTCTTGTCCCGTGAAGACGAGCGGCGCGCTGCTCGTCTTGGGCGTGTCATCGAAGCGCCCGTCAGGGAGCATGGCGACGGCGCCGCCGGCTCCGTAGTGGCCGAGGCGGAAGATGGCTTCTCTCTCCCCGCACATGACATTGTGCGCTTTCGATTACTGCCGCAAGGCCAGCCATTGCTTGCTGGCCCCGATCGAGACGAAGGGCACCACTGGTACCTGCACCAGAGCTTCAACAGAATCGACGCCTGGAGTCTCGATGCGATACACGCGCATCCCAAGCTCCAGGGTTGCGCTCATCCCCCAAGGGAGCGGAAGTTCTGCGAGGCCGAAGACGGCGAACGACGGCGTGGTCCCGATTCGGGTGACGGACTCCACCTCGATGACACCGATGATTTCCTGCACATGAACCGATGCGCCCACGTCGCCACCGAAGCCTACGACGAATTCTCCGATGTCAAATGGCACTGCGCTGCGCATCACCAGGCCGAACTCGTCACTCCGCCCTCGAAAGGGGCCCTCCGCTTCGAGAAAGCGAGAGCTTTCCGGCCCCCTATCAAGCAGTCCGTGTCGCCTCGACGTGCAAAATGTGGCTTGGGGTTCGAATCGCAGCGGTGCGCTGTCGAAACCCCAGCCAGCCACCATGCCAGCACAAGGAGAAGTCGCGGGCAGTATTGAACCTCGCAGGTGTGCCCCTATACGTGGTCCGTGGGCGAGGCTTGCGATGCCGAGGCCTCCTTTGCGCACGAGGCGCGCATAGTCGAGCCGTGCGAGATCATCGAGCTGCACCGTTCCATTTTTGTCAGCGTCGACACGAACCTCGCCCTCGAACACGGCGTCGACGCTACGGGCGCGCACGAAATATTGACCCGGCCGCAGGTGCAGGGTGCGCCCGATGTCAGCCGCGCTGAGCTCTGCCATCACCGGACCCTCTCGCCCCGAAGCAAACAACAAAATGTCGAGGCGGTCAGGCAGCGTGAGGGCACCCCTGGCCCCCGTGCTCGCGAGGTCGGTCAGCACCATGTCGTCTTTGCCCTTGAAGTCGTAGCGGAAGGTGGGGTGCTGTACGCCCGATTGGGTGCGGCTCGAATCCGCCACCGTGCGATCGTAGGTGTAGCGGTAGGCTTCCTGAAGGGACACCGCGTCGTCGTGATCGCTGTCTCCGGCACCCACGAGGGCCGACACGAGGTGGTGGGTAAAGAAAGAACCACCGAGCCAATCAGACTCTTGAGCATCTTCGCCTGCAGCGGATGAGGTGAGGATCGCCATCCCCTCTGCGGGGAGGCTCTTTTCGATGCGAAGGGGACCCATATCGTCGCTGCGCGTCGCTCCTTTGACCCGCGAGAGCGACCCCGATCGGCATGCATCGACGATGAGCACGCGAAAGTCTGCCGCCGAGCCCCGCACGATGTGCTCCAGTTCTTGTAGTTGGAGGTCGGTTTCCCCCAAATGCAGGGTCTCCGCATCGGCGTGCCCGGAATAATAGACGAGCAATAAGGCCGGTTCCGCCGAGCGACGGGAGCGAATACGCTCATTCATTTCGAGCAGCACAGAACGCGCCTCTGTGGCGTTCCGGGCAAGGAGCAGCGCCGTATGTTGCGAAGGGATGCCCCCTAAATCATTGAGAACGTCGCGCACCTTCGTGGCGTCGGCTTGGGCCCAGCGAAGGGTAGGTTCCTCGAGACGACCGCTGTTATTGCCGATGATGACGGCGTAACGCTGTTGTGCATAGGCGGCGGCTGGCCAGAAGAATCCGCAGAGACACACGAGCAGAAAGGTCCTCGAGGAACTCATAGGGGTGACTCCTCGGCGCCAGGGCGAGCGACGGTCAACTCATAAGGAACCTCCTCTACCGCGAATCCACAGCGCAGGCGCAGAAGACCGTCCACAGGCTCGTCGGTGACGAGCGGCAGTTCTCCGCATTCCTCCTCCCGTTTGGTACGCCACGCCGCGGCACAATCGTCGAGGTTCGCGCCGTTGTCCTTCATGGACTCGAGTTCGCAAGCGAGGAAGCGCTGAGCTGCCTCTTCGGCGCAACTGAGCCACCCACCGGTAACCGCCTGGTCCTGTGACTGCGCAACGAAGGGGACGTCATCGTTTTTGACGAGGGCCGCCATGTTGTAACAAGCGACGACGCTGGTCGGTTTGGTCGCAATGCCAGCGGTCGACCAACTCTCTGTCCACGACGCAGTGAGGCCGTCATTCGGAAAGTAAATGTACAGACGCCCCACCCAAGAATCCTCTGGCTCTGGAAGACTGAACAGGTCCATGGTGAAGGTGCCCGCACTCTGCACCGATCGGCCCTCGGTGCGGCTGACGCTGACGAAGGTGACATCTTCCCCCGCCGGATTGTCGTCGGTGCGCATCCACACAAGCGCGAGGTCGAAATCAGGTGGGAATATGTCCTCCGGCACATCCACGAATTCCACGGTGCCCCCGATTTGCAGCAGGGGCGCTCCCACGTAGTTTCCATCGACCAGCGGCAAGCAGGCCCCCGCCGCCGATGCGACCATCAAACCCCACCCCGCCACAGATTTCGGTCCTGTCATCACGTCATCCTACGTCAGCGGCTTGCGCGCTTTGTGCTCGGTGGGAGTTCGCCGGCCCAATGCATTGTCTGGCGGTGCCGGGCACGACGGTGCAAGTTGCGGTGGTGGACACATCTCGAAGTCCGACGTCGTGCTCAGCGCATCGAGCGTGTTTGGAGTGTCCTCGAGGGTGGGTTCGTCCCAGTCGGGCTCGTTTGCACGTCCCACAGCAAGATGGTGCGGGCAGGCTCTGAGCCAGCGTGGCACACGCAGATTGACCAGGGTCTTGGCGGTCGCGGAGGTCCGGGGGAGGAGCGACTCGCTCCGCAGGGCACGCTTCGATGGAGACATAGGCAACCTCCCGCTGAGCCAACCGCCGGCTTCTCTGATGAGGAACCCAAGGTCCCCGCACCCGGCACAGACCCTGGTGATCTCGGTCACAGACCGCGATGCAGGGCCGCCCGCCTGCATCGGTCGCAAACCCGATTGCCCTCCGGGCCCGGCCCAATACTTTCACGTAAGTAAGTAATGGGAGATCCCGTGCAAACTTCCGCTTCGTCCGCTCCTCCGATCTCGATGGTCTACCGCCCTCGGCTTTTCGGCCAGTTCGCTGCGTGGGTAGGCGTGTGCGCGCTGCTGATCGGGGGCTCTGGATGCGAGCCCGGGGGTCTCGACGTTCCCCCTGGGGCGGAGCCAGATGGCGGCGATCCCGTCGATGCGGGCACAGACCACGACGCAGGGTCTGTCGACGGAGATGCAGGAACGAGCGCTGATGCAGGCACGAACGACGACGCAGGCGCGGCCGAAGACGCCGGCACAGACGACGATGCAGGCACGAACGACGATGCAGGCACGAACGACGATGCAGGCACGAA
>JBMTAX010000405.1:0-3781 GCA_049429145.1 Myxococcota bacterium | reverse complement strand
AGTCTCCTGCGGACTTCCGACCTCAGCGACCCCGGTTCATGGCGAGTGTACGACGGCAGCTCATTCGTGCTCCCCACCGAGCCCCTCCCCGTGCTCGAGGGGACGACGGCATATGACCATGTCGGCGTGACCTATCACGGAGGGCTGTGCGCGTGGCTGCTGCATTTCTTCAGCTATGCGGACCAGAAACTCTATTTCAGCACGTCCGCGACGCTGGCCACCCTCGAGATGTCTCCTCGTCGAGAGCTGCAAGGGCAGGGGCACTTTCTGGTCACGGCAGACGCGCTCCGGCCCGGTTTTGTGGCCGCCAACTATGCTACGCTGATCGATCCGTCGTCGGTGGGGTTCCAACTCGATCGTTCCGTTGCTGCGCCCTACCTCTACTACAGCAGTTTCGACCCGAGCGCCGTGCTCGAACGTGACATCTACCGTGTGCCCCTGCGCATCACCGAGGCACCCTTCGTGCCCTTCTTTTTGCCGGAGGGCCCCTTCTTGGTCGGAGCCGAGATTTTCTACGCCAACGCGGAAGGGGCATACTGTCGATTCTCGAGCTTCGAGAGCTTCGTCGCCTTGACGGGTCGCACGAGCACCTCGGAGGTTCCGCTCTACGGGTCCATTCCGTCTTCGATGACCGATGAGGGGATCTGCCAAGGATAGGCACCGGAGGGGGTACCCTGAAAGACGCCCCGCTTCGTGTCGAAAAGACCAACGGGCCCGGCATTTGCTTCGAAGTGGACCATTTGCCGATAATGGTTCCAGAATGAAACGCTATGAGGGCTGTGGAGTTTTGATCGCATGGTCGGGAAGGTCGCAGAGCCGCTAAACACTCCCGCGGGTGCGTCGCGTCCCGAGTCTCGTCAGCATTACCGTGTGCGTTACCCACCCGCAGAGCGACCCAACGTCGAGATCGGCGGGAAGTTCTACCCCGTGCTCGATCTCTCCGAGAGCGGGCTGCGCTTCGTGGCAGGCGCCGAGCCCGGCTTCGCCATGGGCACGGTCGTCGAAGGGGCGCTCGCCCTGCCCGCTCCTTGCGTGAAACGAAAGCTCAAGGGTCGTGTGGTGCGCCTGGACCACGAGAACAATGTGGCCATTCGCTTTGACCCGCTCTTTCAAATGCCTTTTGCGATGATGATCACAGAGCAGCGACGTCTGATCGCGCAAGGCTATCTCGAATAACTATTGTCGACGTCAGGACCGCGCATGATTCCCCATGTTGGTCCGACCTGTACCATTGCTCTCACTCAGTCCTACATTGGCGCCATGTGGATTCGATTGGCTGTTTTGTGGACCTGGAGCCCGAGCTGTAGTCTACCTGGGGCATAGCGGATGCAGTGACCGCCAGAGGCTTGGCGTCACCGCCACGAATGCCGCTGCCGCGTCAACGCGGTGGCATGAGGAGGACCATGACAGCTGTCTCCCCCAAGACGAGCGGCGACTCCTTTCGATTTGTCGGTGCCCGAATGCGAGAGCTCCACCGCCAGTGCGAGCGCATCGCGAAGAGCGAGGCCACCGTGCTCATCACCGGCGAGACCGGCACCGGCAAGGAGGTCATCGCCCGCACGCTCCATGAGCTCCGCGGCCGCGGCGACTTTGTGGCGGTGAACTGCGGCGCGATTCCTGAGGCGCTCCTAGAATCAGAGCTCTTTGGGCACGTGCGGGGCGCGTTCACCGGCGCTGCCACCGCACGCAAAGGGCGGGTGGCTCTCGCCCACAACGGCACTCTCTTCCTCGACGAAATCGGGGAGCTGTCGTTGCCGCTCCACGTGAAGCTGCTGCGGCTGCTGCAGGAGCGCACCTACGAGCCCGTGGGTTCGTCGGAGACCCTCTCCTCGAACTTTCGCCTGCTGGCGGCCACCCACAAGGACCTCGAGGAAGAGGTGCGCGCCGGTCGATTCCGCCAGGACCTGTACTTCCGCTTGTTCGTCTGCCCCCTCAAGGTGCCCGCGCTGCGGGAGCGGGCCGATGACATCGCCGCGCTCTTCCAGCACTTCTGGCGCCAGCTCGGTGAGGACAGGCCGGTGGAAGAACCCGTGCTGCGCGCGCTCGAGCGCTACGCGTGGCCGGGCAACGTGCGAGAACTCGAAAACCTGGTAGAGCGGGTGAGCGTCTGTGCCGACGGTGAAACCATCACCCTCGAAGACCTCCCGGAACGCTACCTGGCGGCACCAGAGCCAGTGGAGGCGCCAGCGCCCGAAGTGCCGTCGCTCCTGGCCGAGGAGATGCCCGAGGGGCTCGTGCCTCCGCACTGCCAGGTAGAGCCTCGTCTCGCGGCGTTGCTCCAGGGCGTGGCCATCGACCTTCCTCAGATGCTCACCGACCTCGAGGAGCTCTTCGTGCAGCAAGCGCTCGACCAGACCGGCGGCAACCGACAGGCGGCCGCCGACCTCCTCGGCCTTCGCCGGACGACCCTGGTGGAGAAGCTGCGCCGCCGTGCCGCACGGGAGAAGGAGGCCACCCGAGGCTACGCAGACGCCTCCCCTCCGGCATCGGCGAAGCTCGCCAAGGTGGAGGCGGCCTGAACGCTATCCGTCAGAGAGATGTCGAGTTCCCGCGCGGCGGGTCAAGAATCCGACGACTCTTTCCTCTCCCCTCGGGCTCCGCCACCTTATGACCCAAGCCCCGCTTCGCACCCGCTTCGTCTCCACCTTCTGCTGCGTCGCGCTGCTCTTGTGGGGCGTGCCGTTGCATAGCCAGCCAAAGCCAAGCGCAGAGGCCCCTGCAGAGCCCCCCGCTCCCCGCCGCAGCGCCTTGCGCGACCGTATCCCCCTCGGGGCTTCGGGCAAGGTTGGCGTCACCTACGACGCCCTCCGCGGCCAGCTTTCCCTCTCGCCCTTCTCGGACGCCCAAGCCACGAGTCTCGCCACGCGCCTCCCCTACGGCTGTCGCTTCGCGGGGCGCGCCGCCGGACAGGCTCTCATCCGCTGCGACGAGCGGCGGCTCGAGGTGCGGTTGGTATCAGGAGTGAGGGGCCCCGCTCTCGACGTCGTTCGACTGCGCGGCCTGCCCCTTTTCCCGGCTGACCCGCTGCGGCATCATCCCTACGTCGACCTCGTCGGAGGCGAGCCCTGTCCGCCCGACGGCCCGCTGATCCCCCGCACCGAGTGCTTGCTCCAGCGCGGCGACGAGAAGTCGGCGATCCCGCTGCTCGAGAGCGCGTACGGTTACGAAGACGAAGGGGTATACGCCGCCTTGCGGCTCGGGGATCTCGCGGCCGACAAAGGGAAGTTGGCCGAGGCCGCCGACCAGTACCGGCGCGCTGGCAAGCTCGGGCCCTACGGGCGGCTCGCTCGCGCGCGGCTGTGCGAACTCGAGGGCGGCTGTCTGAAGGACACGAACCTCGCGCGGGAGGGCTCTGCGTTCCATGAGGTGGCGCTGCCTCCGCGCCACCGCGGAGAGATGGTGCTCCGCGCGGCCCGCGCCAACCTCGTGCTCGGGCGCCTGCCTGAGGCCGCCAAAGTGTTGCAGCAAAACCGCGCCACCGACCCAGCGTCAGGGGTCTGTCAAGCGGCGTCAAAGCTCTGTCGCGAAATGCTGCTGGCGCTCTTGGAGGAGGCTCCCCTTGAGGCCCTGCCCGATGTCTTGCCGCTCTTTCTCGGCCTCGACGTGATGGCCCTCTCGGCGGATGAGCGCGTTCCCCTCGTGGTTGCCGCGGCCGATCGCGGGGAAAGACTCGGGGCCACCTCTTTCGCTGCGGCATGGCTCGGCCGGGTCACCGGAGACCTGCCGCCAGGAGAGAGGGTGGCCCACCTCACCCGCATCGTAGAGCTCTATCTCGAAGCCG
>JBMTAX010000404.1:0-3783 GCA_049429145.1 Myxococcota bacterium | reverse complement strand
CTCGACTTTGTCGACGGACGAAGGGACCTGGAGCTGCGCCTCATCCGTACCATCGGTGACCCACAGATCCGGTTCCAGGAAGACCCCGTTCGCATCATGCGTGCCATCAAGTTCGCCACGCGACTTGGGTTCGACTTCGAGTCCGAGACCCGCCAGGCGATGATGGACCACGTCGGGGAGCTCTTGCGCTGTGCCCCCCCGCGGCTGCAAGAAGAGCTGTTGCGCCTGCTGACGTCGAAACACGGGCAGCGGGCGTTCGACCTCTGCATGGAGTTTGGGCTCATCCAGACGCTGCTTCCCGAGCTCATCGATGGGCTGTCCCGTCCACTCGCCGCCGCCACCGCGCTCCGCACCACTGAGCCTGCAGCGCCAGGGGGCGGCGAGGCTGGCCTCGAGGCAGGGCCAGACGTCGCTGCAGGGCCGTCCGACGATGCCGCAACGGCAGTTGTGCCCGGCGTGCCCGTGCCCCGCGGCGATGCTGACCATGCAGACGTCGTCACGGCACAGCCGGGTCTCGTCGAGGTCGTTCAAGAGGAGCGTGGTGAGGCGGCGGAGATGACCGCGACCGAGGCCGCTCCA
This sequence comes from Myxococcota bacterium, assembly GCA_049429145.1. GTDB lineage: Bacteria > Myxococcota > UBA727 > UBA727 > CAYLZW01 > JBMTAX01. The sequence continues at coordinate 3,204 of JBMTAX010000404.1, read as the reverse complement.
GCCGATGCTGCTGTCGAGCTTCCCGATACGTCCCTCCCCGAGGGCGCTGGGCTCGCGGTGGCCCTGCTGCCTCCCTCCTCGGAGCAACGCTTCGCGCGCCTCGACGCGCTCCTCGCTGCCATCGACGAAGTCCGGCGTCGCGATGCCGAGGTCTCGTCGGCTGTGGTGTGGGCGGCGGTGCTTCTGCCCATCTGGGAAGCCATGGAGCACGCCGATATCGACCGCATGCGCTGGTTCGAGCAGGCACTGGACCGCTGGACGGAGCGCGTGCGGTTTACCCGTCGCGACAAGGACACCCTGTGGCTTCTGCTGCGTGGCCTTGAGCAGCTGGAGCCCCGCGGTCGTCGTGGAAATGCGGCTCGTCACATGGTGACGCGGCCCTGGTTCAAAGAGACCCTCCTGCTGTTCACATTGTCGAAGTACGCCGCTGGCGAGAGTCTCGACGACGTCGGCCGTTGGAAGGCGATCGCGCAGCACCATCAGCAGTCCTATCGACAGCCGCGGGCGGGCGAACGCGCGCCGCGTCCACAAGGGCGGGGTGACCGGGACATGAAGCGCGGCCGTCGTAGTCGGCGCGGCGGCGGCGGCGGTGGCGGCGGCGGTCGTCGTGGCGGACGTCGGCGAGGCTGAGCGACGGGAACCACAGCTCATCCTTCGGCCCAGAATCGAGGCACCCTATGCAGGCACCCGAGCTCGAACGCGAGGTCGCCAGGAGGCGAACCTTTGCCATTATCTCACACCCCGACGCGGGCAAGACGACGCTCACCGAGAAGCTGCTGCTCTACGGCGGCGCCATTCACGTCGCCGGTGCGGTGAAGGATCGGCGTGCAGCGCGTCAGGCGACCAGTGACTGGATGAGCATGGAGCGAGAACGCGGCATCTCGATCACGACGAGCGCCATGCAGTTCGAGTTCCAAGGGCATCGCCTCAACCTGCTCGACACCCCGGGTCACAACGATTTCAGCGAGGACACCTACCGCACGTTGGCCGCGGTCGATGCCGCGATCATGTTGATCGACTGCGTGAAAGGCGTGGAGCCTCAGACGATCAAGCTGTTCGAGGTGTGCCGCCTGAGGAACATCCCGATCGTCACCTTCATCAATAAACTCGACCGCCCCGGGAAGGACCCTCTCGACCTCCTCGAGGAGATCGAGCGTGTTCTCGGCATTCCCTGTTCCCCCATGACGTGGCCCATCGGCATGGGTGATCGCTTCAAGGGGGTGTACGACCGCACCGCGCAAGTCTTCCATCGCTTCGAGCGCGCGCGTCGTGACGGCGGGCGTGCGAGCATGGCAGTGTCGAGCCGTGACGACGAGGCGCTGCGCGAGGAGCTCGGTGATGCCGACCACGAAAAGCTCCTCGGTGAACTCGAGCTGCTCGAGGAAGCGGGCAACCCGTTCGAGCCCGCGGCATTCTTGGCCGGGCAGGTGACCCCGGTGTTCTTTGGAAGCGCGATGACCAGCTTCGGCATCGAGCCGTTCCTGGAGCGCTTTCTCAGCATCGCTCCGCCCCCAGGTGCGAGGTCGTCGAGCGCAGGACCCGTCGAGCCCACCGACCAAGAGTTCTCGGGCTTCATCTTCAAGATCCAAGCGAACATGGACCCCAACCACCGCGATCGTATCGCGTTCCTGCGTGTCTGCTCGGGGCGCTTCGAGCGTGGCATGAAGGTGAAGAACGCACGCACCGGGAAGGCGCTTACGTTGTCTCGGGTGATGAGCTTCCTCGCTCAAGATCGCGTCACTGTCGAAGAGGCCTTTGCCGGCGACATCGTTGGCGTATGGGACCCGGGGGTGGTGCGCATCGGGGACGCACTCACCGAAGGCTCCTCGCTCGAGTTTGAAGGCATCCCCCGTTTCTCCCCCGAGCACTTCATGCGGGCGACGGTCCGCGACCCTATGAAGCGCAAGCAGCTCAAAAAAGGGCTCGAGCAGCTGTCGGAAGAGGGCGCGGTGCAACTGCTCTTCGACCGCCACGGCCAAGATCCAGACCCCATCCTCGCGGCAGTCGGTGTGCTGCAGTTCGAGGTGGTCACTTATCGGCTGAAGCAGGAGTACGGCGTCGATGCGCAACTCTCCCGGCTTCCCTATCAGCGCGCGCGGTGGGTGGACGGGGAGTTCAACCCCGCTGACCTCGAGGACCACGGGCGTATTCAGTGTTTCCTCGACGGTGACGGTCGGCGCATTTTGCTCTTCGACAGCGAATGGACCTGCCGGCGCACCGAAGACCGCAACCCGAACCTTACGTTCGCGTCGGCGATGCAACCGGCTCGCGCCGCGGGTCGGCGGGGAGCCTGAGGAGCCACATTGTCGCGAGCGCCGCCAACGTAGCGCCCGTGAGGAACGCCGCGCTCTGTGAGTGGCTCTGCCAAAGCGCGCCGAACCAAAGACCTGCAGGGAGCGCCAGCAGACCGCAGGTGAGGTGGTACCAGCCGAAGGCAGTGCCGACCTCGCCATCGCTCGCAAGACGCGCAACCAGGGCTTTCTCAGGACCCTCGCTGAGGCCGTGGTGCATGCCGTACAGCAAAAGCAGGGCGCCTTTCAGCAGAGGTTCGTCCACGACGGCAAAACCCACATAACATGCCGCCAGCAGCATCCATCCCGTGGCGAGGACGCGCCGCTCCGTCGACCGGTCCGCCCACCAGCCCCCGAGTGGAGAGCTCGCGCTCTTGACGACGTGAAGCCCCACCCAGAGCAACGGTAGCGCCTCGAGTGGGACCCGCTCTACCCCCACGGCGAGCAACAAGAAGAGATCAGAGGCGCTGGCGAGCGTGATGAGCCCCACGGGACCAAGCAACGGCGCCAAGCGGCGCGGGGGAACCGCGAGGAGGCGCGACGGGTTGCGCGCTCGTGACGGCTGTTCAGCGGTTTCGACCGCTTCTACCTCCCTCGTTGGAACGTCCCGCACAAATATCACGAGGACGAACAGGGCGAGCAGTCCCGGCCCGAGCGCTGCCCCAAACACGAGACGCAGATCTCCATCGCTATATCGAAGCAGCAGCAAGGCGAGCAGGGGGCCAATCACCGCGCCTGCGTGGTCCATGCCGCGGTGAAAGCCGAAGGCCAGCCCTCTGTCTGAGGACGGTACAGAGCGCGCAAGGAGGGCATCCCGCGGGCTCGTGCGCAAGCCCTTGCCGACGCGATCGAGGACGCGCACGGTGAACACATGTGCGGGCGCGCCAGCGAGCGCCACCAGCGGTCGCGTCAA
>JBMTAX010000403.1:0-3795 GCA_049429145.1 Myxococcota bacterium | reverse complement strand
AGCTCTACGAGCAACCCCCGCGCGCGCACGGTGTTTGGCTCCCGTGCCTGAGGGTCGAGCGTCACGGCGTGCACCAAGTCTTCGGTCGCCTCCGCGATGCGCGACAACATCACCCGGACCTCCCCACGATTGGCCCTGGCGGCAAGGTGGTCTGAGTCTCGCTCAAGGGCCAACGAGTACCACCGCTCGGCGTCTTCGTTGCGTCCCTCGCGTTGAGCGACGGCCCCGGCAGCCACCAAGAAATACGCCTCCTTCGGGTTCAACGCCACCAAGCCCTCGAAGACCGACCTCGCTTCTATAAGTTTGCCGGAGGAGAGCAGTCGGTACCCAAGCTGGGCCAACTTGCCCTGGCTGTCCCCGTCGACCCCCTCGAGTTCGGCGAGGGTGACTTCGCCGCGCACAAAACGGGCGAGAGTGGCCGCGTCCCATGCAACCTCCCCCGCGGCGCTTTTCGGTTGTGGAAGAAGATCATCCTCTTTTGCTGCCATCGTCGCCTCCAGAAAGAAGCCTAATGCAGCCAGGGACGCCCCTCCAAACCTCTGCAGTGGTGCAGGCCTTCGCGAGGCAAAAAAGAACCCCCGGACAAGCCGGGGGTGGAGCGGGAGACGAGATTCGAACTCGCGACATTCAGCTTGGAAGGCTGATGCTCTACCAGCTGAGCTACTCCCGCACAGCCAGAGGCCGGTGACGCAGTTGGTGGAAGGGGAAGGATTCGAACCTTCGAAGGCTTGCGCCGGCAGATTTACAGTCTGCTCCCGTTGGCCACTTGGGTACCCTTCCGTGTGTTTCTGCGTGACCTCTTCCGTCTCTGGAGCTGGCTACGGGACTCGAACCCGCAACCTCCTGCTTACAAGGCAGGTGCTCTACCAATTGAGCTACGCCAGCAATGTCGGAAGCATCCGTAAACGACGAGGGCGCTGCTGTCAACGGAAAGCGAAAGAGAACCTGCAGCTCGCTTCTCAGCGCAGAATTTCGATCTGCTCTGGTCCGCGGACCACGATCTCTGGCTGCTTGTAGGCCTGCACAAGCCCCCGCACCCGAACCTCGCGTCCCTGGAACGCGCTTGTGGGAGCGACGCCGGCTTTCTCGAAGTGTTCTTCGCTCGCTTTGAAGATGACGGCCACAAAGGGCGGCCGTTCGTCGTCGTCAAAGCGAAGTTGAATGACCTTGGGGCTGACGCGGGTCATCGCGACCCTGCCGGTTACGGTCGCCTCACGACCCAGGAGATGCAGTGCTTCACGCGCGGTAGCCACGGGGTCGACAACGTCTGCGGCGCGCAGATAGGCCGTGTTGCCGAACTCTGTCTGCACCTCGAGCCACGCCGCGCCGGTGGCCGCTTGGCCGCCGTGCTCGCCCACCACCGACACCACCTGACCGGGCTGATAGGTACCGAGCCGCTTCGCCTTTGCGCCGGGGGCACCGTAGACTGATGAGGCGCGTCGCACGGTGGCTTCATAGAGCCGACTCTCGGCCCAGTCTCGACGGAACAGCGTCGCGTAATAGCCCGCCACCTTCGGATTCCCGATGACGACGCCGACCTCGCGGTTTCCCTTAAACGAGTTCTCGGACCAGTTGATCGATCCGACAAAGACCTCTTTGTCGTCGACAATGACGCCCTTCGCGTGAATCTTTTCCAAGTGTGCGCTCTCGAGATTGATCACCTTCGCGGAGAGGTCGAGCCCCTCTGCCCGAGCGAGGTCGTTCAAGAAGCGCGCAGTGTCGTCGTTGTCGCGGTCGTCATCACCCGTGACATTGTACCAGGTCCCATCGAGCAGAACGCGCGTTCGCACGCCACGGCGAGCAGCGGCCACCACAGCCTCGAGCGGCAGATCGGGGGTTTCCTCCACCGTGTGCTTGAGGCGGCCCCAACGACGCCGCACGCTGTTTTGCTCAACGTAAAGGCTGCGCCTCGCGCGTCCGATCATGCCGATGATCGCGCGTTGTTCGTGGAGGCTCGTGTCAGGGCTCAGCACCAACTCGAGGTTCATGGGTTCGTGCACGAGAAGAGGGCGCGCAGGATCTCGGTAAAGCCCCCGCTGAATCAGGCCGCCATCGGGCTGAAAATGCGGATCGCGATAGGGAAAGCCATAGGGGTCGTCAGGGCGGTCTTCGATACGAACGACATCGCGATGGCCGAGCTTGAGGTCGTGGCGCCACACTTCATCGAGCTGCAGGAAGAAATCGCGATTCTCGATGTGAACCATCCAGCCCCGGTTTCCGTAGCTCGGGTGCACGGGCACACCGGTGCGGCCGTAGTTCTCTGTACCGATAATCACCTTATTGTCGTCGATGAGTACGTATTTGGAGTGATCGAAACGATAGCGGGCGCTCACCCCTCGCTTGCCGTCACTGGCGAGGAAGTACACCTGCGCTCCTGCCGCCGCGAGGGCCTCGACGAGGTAACGCTCCTGATCAGGGATCCCCCCCACGGGAGAACCCTCGAGCCACAGCTGTACTTCGACCCCCGCTTTCGCCCGACGAGCGAGGGCCTCTGCTACCTGGGGGTTGGTCAACTGATACACACTCACGCGAATGCGTCGCTGGGCAGCGTCGAACGCGTCGATGAGGGCTTGGTAGTTGTTGTCTGGCGCGCTCGTCGCCAGCACCCGTGCGCGGACGTTACGCAACAGTCGGGGATGGAAGTGCGACTGCCCTGCGATCTCCACCCGGTGCGTGGGCTCCACCCCGAGCCTCTTGCGTGACCAACCCGAGTCCCAGTCAGCGGCGGTATCGGTGTCAGGGAGGAGCCGCCCCTGGGCGTCTCGGTCTCGCGCCAGTACCTGGCCGGTCCAGCCATACGCGGTTGTGTCGACGAGGCGCACCGCGCCACCACGCCAGCCCTGGGCAGGCAATTGATCGACTCGCCACTTCTCTTCTTTGTTGCGGTCATAGGCGACGAAGTCGATGAGTACCCCAAAGCCATCGACGAGAGCGATGGAGCCCTGCATCGCTGGCAGCTTGGGCCACCCTACATCGTGGTCGAGGTCGGGGACTTCAGCGGACGTGTCCACGGTCTCGAAATCTGGGAGGAAGCCGAAGACCTCCTGGAATCCTGAGGCTTGATGCGCGATCCAGATCTCGCCACCCGGCGGCAGTTCGGCGTCGGCAGGCAACCTCACGGTGCGGGCCTTGTCGCCTTCGTTGCCACGGGTGCGACTCGCTGAACTCTGCTCACCCGCCGATGCCACCTCGAGCTGGCTCTCGCGGGTCGGGGTGAACGCTTCGGTCAAGGCGAAGCCACCAACGGGCGCGCGCCGCTTCAAGTCGGTGTTGGTGAGCCTGACGGCGGAGTCGGGTGCTGGGGCTCCCTTGAGCACCCCATCGAAGAGCACCCCGGAGATGCGAACGGGGCTGGAGGCCGTAGCGGGCGTCGCGAGCAGGACGAAGCCGAAGAGAGGGGAGACCCAACGCAACGATGGCATCTCGCGATGATAGTCGGGAATCCGGCCAGAGTTATGAGTCGGGTGACGTTCGTGCTTCGTCGCGCCCGCTGCACTACACTCAGACGGTGCTTTCTCTGGCTTCGCCCCGCCCTCGCCCACCTCGTTCGTTCGCGACGAGCGGTGGCCATGGGTCAGGGGACATCGCTGTCACGGGGGTATCCGTCGCCTTCGCTCTCCCCCCGATAAACGGGAGCCAGGAATGACCCGCCGGGGACCTCTGTTGCGGCTGGTCCACTCGCTGGAGAGGAGAAAGGCCGCTCGTTCTTACGTGGTTCGCCTCGAGTTAAGCCGCTTGTCGTCGATCCCAAGCGGGCCCGGGCTGGCGTCGGCGGAGCTAGAGGTAACAGGCCCT
>JBMTAX010000402.1:0-3796 GCA_049429145.1 Myxococcota bacterium | reverse complement strand
CGAGCTTCGCCTTCAAGCCGACGTCCCCGTCAGGTGGGCTTGCCGCCACGGCGGAACCCTCGAGGAAGAAGATCTTCCCGGCGGCGCGCCCCTCGTTCACCTCCAAGTATCCCGTCAACTCTTGGGCGAAGGCGGCGATCAAGATACCGGCCCCCTCGCCGGGGCTGAGATAACCCTCAAACAGTGCGGCCGCCGTGCCTCCCAGCTCCAGGGCCACCTCGACGGTGCGCTCGTCGAAAGAGAGGTCGTCGAGGTCCAGCGCTTCCGTGGCCACCGCTGCTGGTCCTGCAGCGGCCACGGGGCCGCCCGCCGCCGCCACCGACGGGCTGACCGGCGCCGCAGGCGATGCCACTGGGAGGGGGCCGGTCTCCTCGTCGGTGGGCAGGACTGCCGCTTCCAGCTCTGCCCCAAACTCGACGTCGAAGTCGTCTAGCGTCGGCGCGTCGATCGCCGCTGGCACGGAGGTCTGGGGCTTCGCAGGGGGCTGCGCTGATCCAGGGGGAAGGCGGCCGTCGATGAGGTCAACGACCTCGCGGGCCACGTCCTCGGCGGACGCACCGAGGGGCAGCACGGCGATCTGCTCGTCGAGCTTGTCCCGTAAGGCGCCTGCCGCACCGGCCGGCGCTCGCATGGCGAGGACGATATCGGGGTGGTGCCTACGGGCTACCTTGCAGACGCCCCGAAGGGACAGCGCACGCGGGCCAACGGATGCCACCACGGCCTGAAATGGGATGCGCCCCAGGACACCGAGGGCGTGCACCGCTTCACGGACCTCGTGTACCCGAATGCCCATGCTGTGAAATGCCTGGCGAAGACGGAGGCGATCGGCGTCGTTGTCCTCGATGACGAGCACCACATCTTCCGCCATGACCTCTCACCCTCCCGCCCCTTCGGGGCGACTCCCCAACTCGATCGACCCACACACCCTGCGAGCATCGAGGTTGACCTCGCTTCCCTCGCGAGGTCAATGGACGACTGCCAGCGCAGCCCTCGATCAATAGCCGATGCGCACGAGCTGCAACCAGGGCTCATCCTCGGCACCGCGGTCCGGTGGGCGCACCAGAGCTTCTAGCATCCACAGGTTGTCCCCCGACGGGTCACACAACGTCTGGGTGACGCGCCAGCGACCTGCTGGCTCCTGTTGCAGCCGTGTGAGCGGAGGCTGACGGGCGCTTACGTCGAAAACAAGACGTTCGTATTCTTCCAGGAATGGTGCGAGGGCCCCCTCGAGGCGGAGTGCGTCCCATCGGTCGTCATCGTCAGCTCGCAAAAGGGCCGAAGCTTCTTCGTAGTCGCCGTCGGCCAAGGCCTTCACGACGCGATGCGCCTCGGCCCGTACTCTCGCAGTGAAAGCGCGGGGGTCGCGTTGAGGATCGTAGCTTCGCGGCGAGGGGGCTGTCGCAGCACCGAGGTGATCGTCGGATGGCGCCAGCAAGCTCTCCCACTCCTCCACCAGGCTTGTGTCAACACGGCCAAGCGTCGTGCGTAGCCAAGCGATACAGTCGAGGACGGCTTCGGTGCGTGCTGCTTCAGGCACCGTCTGCACCAGCACCTTGTAGGACTGGGAGAGGTAGCGCAGCAGAATGCCCTCGCTGCGCTGCAGACCGTACTCTTTGATGTAATCGCTGAAACTCGCGTAGCGCTCGTACATCTCTCGAGTGATCGACTTCGGGCGAATATTCTCGGAGCCGACCCAGGGGTGCTTCGACGAGAACTCGTGAAAACTCTGGTAGACAAAATCGGCCAATGGCTTCGGGTGGTCGACCTTCTCGAGCTCCTCCATGCGCTGTTCGTACTCAACCCCCTCTGCCTTCAGCTCGGCGATGCGCTCGCCTTTGCACTTGTCGATTTGCTTCAGCAAGATCACCCGGGGGCTCTCGAGAATGGATTCCACTAGGGTGAGCAAGTCGTACGCGTAATTCTCGTCGTCAGGCGACAAGTAAGCGAGCGCTTCGATCAAGTACAGCGACAGCGTCTGGTGCAGTGAGAAATCTCGCTGCAGGTCAGGGCTCAAGACAATCTCGCGGCGGCCAGACCTGACGCTTCGTTCGACCGAGAGTAGTCCTGCACCGCGCAACGAACGGAACAAGAGCGCCGCGCGCTTACGATGTCGGGTTTTTTCTTTGGGCTTTTCGAGGGAATCCCCGATGAGCTCCACCAGTCGTCGATAGCCACGGACGGGGCCATCGTCAGCCATCAGCAGATTGATCAGGATGCCATGATCCACGGCGAAGCGGGATTCCAAAGCCTCTGCCGGGCTCTCGATCAGACGCCGAAATGTCTGGTCATCGTAATGGACGTAGCCTTTGGTGGGGGGCTGCTTCTTGACGACTTTGCGCTTCTTCTTGTCGCTCTGCGCGTCATACCGGTTCTCCGCCCGCTTATTCTCGATCACATGCTCCGGGGCTTGGCATACGACGCTTCCCTCCTCGTCGAATCCTTTGCGCCCTGCGCGGCCGGCGATCTGTTTGAAGTCGCGCACGCTCAGCAAAGTCGTCTTCTCCCCATCGTATTTACAGAGCTTGGTGAAAAGAACGGTGCGGATGGGAACGTTGACCCCAACCCCAAGGGTGTCAGTGCCAGCGATGACCTTCAAAAGACCGCGCTGGCTCAGTTGCTCCACCAGCAGTCGGTATTTGGGAAGCAGGCCCGCATGATGGAGTCCGAGACCGTGCAGGACGAAGCGCTTCATCTCTCGGCCGTAGGGGCTGTCGAATCGGAAGCCGCCGACCGCCTCCTTGATGCGCTCCTTCTCTTCCTTGGTGCAGAAATTCACGCTCATGAGTGACTGCGCTGCTTCCGCACATTCTCGCTGGGTAAAGTTGACAAGATAGATGGGGTAGCGACCGCTGCCGATCAGCTCATGCAATGTCTCGTGCAGTGGGGTTTCGGCATAGCGGTAATCGAGTGGTACCGGGCGCTGCTCGCTGCGCACGACCACGACGTCCTTCTGTGTCAGTTTTCGTAGCTGTCCCTCATGGGAGCTGGTGTCACCGAGGGTGGCGCTCATCAGCAGGAAGGTCGTCTGTGGCAAGGTCAGCAGCGGTACTTGCCACGCCATGCCCCGCTCGCGGTCGCTGAAGTAGTGGAATTCATCCATGACCACAGAATCGATGACGGCATCTTTCCCTTCGCGCAGGGCCATGTTCGACAAAATCTCCGCGGTGCAGCAGAGCACCGGCGCAGATTTGTTGATGCTGGCATCCCCGGTCATCATGCCCACATTCTCTGGGCCAAACTCTTTGCAGAGTGCGAAGAACTTCTCGCTGACGAGGGCCTTGATGGGACACGTGTAAAATGTGCGTTTCCCTTCACAAATAGCTTTGAAATGCATCGCAAGAGCGACGAGAGATTTTCCCGAACCCGTCGGTGTGTTGAGGATGACATTCTTGCCCGCGCATATCTCAAGGATGGCCTCCTCTTGGGCTGGGTAAAGCTCAACACCCCGATCGATCATCGCAGAGAGAAAAGCCTCGAGGATGTCATCACCGCTGCGCCCGCGCGGTCGATAGTCGAAGAGGATTTGGGCCTCGGGAGACGATGGGTTTGCGGACGCCGCTACATCATTTTCCATGTCCCGCAGCATGTCAGAGAACCGTGTCTCCGGCCGCTGCTTTCGTGCTCCACCGTTCATTTCGCCCGGTCGCCCCAGCAGGCAAGCAGAAAAAGCCCCTCCTGACATCGGTGCCCCGCGTGCTATCCCTATTTTGTGATCAAGTACCTCGGGTCAAAGCGCCAGCTCCTGCCGACGATCCTCGAGGCTGTCGCTCAACACAAACGGGCCGAGTCCGTACTC
>JBMTAX010000401.1:0-3805 GCA_049429145.1 Myxococcota bacterium | reverse complement strand
ATGACAATGTGTTTTGGAGCCTGGCGAGTGACGCCCTCAAGCTGTGGGCCGCGCACGACGAGGGGATTGCCCCATCGGCGCCCACCGTCGCACCCGTACGCATTCGCCCGGGTAATGCCGCACGGGCCAAGAACATCATTACCCTGGTACTCGAATCGACTTCAGCCTTGCGCACAAGTGCCTACGGCGCGTCACCGGATACCACACCCTTCCTGCGCTCTTTGGTGGAACGAGGCACCCGCGTCGACGTAGCGTACACGGTGGTACCCCACACGTCGAAAGCCCTCGTCTCGATCCACTGCGGGATTTACCCACGCATTTGGCCGAGTATCGACGAGGCCAAAGCCGCCGGCATTCCTTCGCCTTGCTTGCCACGCCTGCTGCGGGAAGAGGGCTTTGCCACGGCGTATTTCCAGGCAGCAGAAGAGAACTACGAGCGTCGTGCTGATCTCGTGCGGGAGTTTGGGTTCGAACGCTTTGCTGGAAAGGAATCTCTGCCGAGTACGGGGTTCGATGAGTCAAGCTACTTTGGCTTCGAAGATCGTGTACTCGTGGGCCCCGTACTCGAATGGATCGACGCACACCGCGACCAGCGTTTCTACGTCAGCGTTCTCACCTTGGCGTCGCACCACCCCTACTTCGTCCCGGCGGGGTGGGAACGACGAGCCCTGCACAAGCAACCGGCGCTGAACGACTACTTGAATACCCTGCGGTATGTCGACGATGTGGTGGCCCAGCTCTTCGCGGGCCTCGAGGCGAGGGGCCTCCTGGAAGACACCCTCGTCATCATCACTGGCGATCATGGTGAAGGCTTCGGAGAACATGGTCGACAGCAACATGATGCGGTGATTTACGAGGAGGGGTTGCGGGTTCCCCTGCTGCTGGTCGGTGCGGGGGCCGAGCCGGGCGCCAAGGTGAGCGGTCTCTGGCAATCCATCGACATTTTGCCGACGGCGCTCGACGCACTGGGCTTTGCCCCAGAGGGACCCCTCGAGGGAAGGAGCGTGTTCACGAGGCGAGGCCACGAAGCGCTCTTCTTCTCGTGCCACCACTACAACTACTGCATGGCTCTTCGTCGCGAAGACCGGAAGTTCGTCTACCACTACGCCCGCAGGAGCCCTGAGGTTTTCGACCTTGCGAGCGACCCCTCAGAGCAGCAGAACCTCCTCGTGAGCGATATCGCTGACGAGATTGTGCCTGAATTCAACCTCGTGCTTGCGGAGATGAAGCGTCGAAAACAGGAAACGGACCAGGCCTATCTCGCCTCTCAGCGGTCTCGGGTAGAGCTCTTCGTCAAGCGCACCCCGCCGCCGTACGTGGGCCGTCCTCTCGACGTGGTTTTCGAGGAGGGGGTGCGCTTGCTCGGCTACGACGTATCGCCTTCGGTCTTCGAGGCAGGCGATAAGGTCGTGGTCACGCTTTATTACCAAGTGGAGCGGGAGCTCCCGCTCGGCTTTGAGCCTTATCTGCACATCAAGGGCCCCTACCCGATCAAGACCAATCAGGTCCCCGTCGAGGGGGCGTATCCGGCCTCCTCCTGGCGCTCCGGTGACTTCATCGAGGACCGGCATACCCTCTCGACGAGACCCGATTGGGCCGTGGGTGACTACACGCTCGTCACTGGACTTCATCGCAAAGTGGCAGGTGGCACCCTGAGCCGCAGCGTGCCCACGGTGACGACGGGGGTCCAGCTCGTACCAGAGGGAATCTCGCTGCCGGGCTTCACCATGACGAAACCCCACCTCGACGCCAGTGCGTTTGTGACAAAAGACGCGGCACCGCCAGAGGCCTCCATCGACGTGCAGTTTGGACCCTGCATCCAGCTTGTCGCGACCGACATCGACAAGCCCAAGGTGAGCGGAGGGCTGAAGACCACCGTGACCCATACTTTTGCCGCGAGGTGCAATCCCGAGGACGGGCTGCGGATGGTCGTACAGCTCGACGGTCCTACGCCGAAACAGTTCGAACACGCACCCGTGAATGGCAACTATGGGCTCGCGCAGTGGCAGACGGGTGACGTTGTCATAGACCCGATGGCCATCATCACCCACACCCGCGACCGGAGAGGCATCTATCGCGTGCTACTTGGTGTGCGTCGTGCCGACGGAACCTGGCTCACGCCAACCGGAAGCGGCCTACCTGTGCGGGATTCCATGATCGAAGTGGGTCAATATCGCCTCGTCGACTGAGGAGGCGTCGATGGAAGCGGCGGCGGAGACGACGACGCTGTGCCGGATTCAGTCGAACTTCGTGGTCTTCGAGAGGCCGAGCAAGTGTGTAGGAATGGGAATGGCACGAGAGGGCTGCCGCTTCATCGCCGTTTCGCTGAGGGTGCCTGACTCGGGTGTGTCTTCGGTGGGGACGTCTTGCACGGCAGCGGCGTCGTCGACGGCAGCCATCCCCTTACGCCGCATCGGGGGGTGAGTGCGGCGCTCTCGGGCTTGCGGCGCGTCTTGCGCAATAACCCCCTCATCGGTCGTGCTCGCCACACTGGGCAGGCGCATGCGTCCTGTGGGTGGCCCCCTCGTCGCCGGGGGCTTCCCGGCCACTGGCTCGGGCGGTCGCGGAGGCGCTGTCTTCAAAACCCTTACGGTCAGTTCCTCGAGCAGTTCCCGTTTGTCTGCGCCTTGTCCGCGCAAGAGCAAGCGAAAGCGCCCGGGAGTATCGACGAGCAGGTGGAAGGAACCAGGCTGCTCAGCGGGAAAGAACTCGTACCCCACGTCGCCCCCCCCTTTGATGGCGAAACCGGTCACCTTCATGTTGTCGGGCACCGTGATGCAGCCAGGCTCACCCACGACGAGTTCCACCGACTCGCTCGTCGTGAACCGTCCACGCGACAGACCGGGCACGAAATGGGGATCGTTGGCGAGCACTTCGTCGAGCACCTCGAGGGGATAGACCTCTCCGATGCCGACGCCGTTGCAGAAGGACGCGAGGACGCGACCGCCGAAGGTTTGTCCGAGGGCTTGCATGCAGCTCGCGACATAGGCCACCACTGCGGCCCGCTCAGTCCCGTCTGCGGTGGCGAGCCTGCGGGCGATGACGTTGAGGTGTCGGGCGATGCGCAGCGGCGTGCTGAGGGCCTCACGCATCTCGTGGGGATTCTGCAGACGCAAGGTGCCGTAGATGCGGAGCTCGACCTCGGGGTCAGCCATCAAGGTCTCGATCACCGCCGCACTGGTACGCCGCAGCGTGTTGTCGATGTGCTGGCTCGCGAAGGGCGTATCAGGCGGGTCTTCCACCGCTGGCGCATCGCTCGCGTCCGCTGCCTCCTCCTCGCTTTCTTCACTCGCCGCCTCGTCGTCCTCTTCTTGCCACTGCTGCAGCAGCTTGCGCTTGACCCGTTCGGCCTGGGCGAGGCGACGCTGCGTCTCGGCGCTCGCTTGCTGGGCCTGCACGTCGGGGACGATGAGACGAAGGTCAAGGGCTTGGTCGAGACGAAACTGGTCGGTGGAGAGCGCCGCGATCTCCGCCATGACTTGTTGGTTGGGTCCGGCCTGCACGCCGGTCGTGCCTGTCGCCAAGGCACGGGCCAACTGGTCGGCGTGCTCGGCGTTGTCGTCATGAAAGTCGACACCGCGAACGCCCCCGTTGAGACCCTTGACGACGTTCTTCGTCTGGAAGCCACGCTCGAAGTCGCGAAAGGAATGGTTGCCGTCCCAGTTGTGGACCGTCATGGGCGCTCCCGTAGCGACAGACACGGAGACGACGCGAGGATGCGGGCAGGCATCCGCCCCGGAGAACCTGCCCATGGTAGCGCACAGGGGTCGCCGAGATCACGTCCCCCACCTCACCTCCCACCCGT
>JBMTAX010000400.1:0-3814 GCA_049429145.1 Myxococcota bacterium | reverse complement strand
CGCGGCCTCTGTGGGGTCGCCGACGACGTGACGGAGGCCATCATCACCTCGCATCAGGTGTGTGGTACCGCAAAGCGCTCCACATTCGAGGAGGCGCTGCAGCGCTGGGGGCAGCACGGCGAGCTTTCCTCCGCTCTCGTCCAGCAGCGTGCCTTCGGGCTCATAGCCGGTGCCGCGCAGGCGATAGTGCCCGTCGCCCGTGAAGAGGCGCTGCACGTTCATCGCGTTCTCGGTGAGGGTGCCCGTCTTGTCGCTGCAAATGATGGTGGCGCTGCCGAGCGTCTCCACCGCTGGAAGCTTTCGTACGATCGCACCCCGCGTCGCCATGCGTTCCATGCCGAGGGCAAGGGTGATGGTGGTGATGGCAGGCAAGCCCTCAGGGATGGCTGCGACGGCGAGGCTCACGGCGGTGAGCAGGAGCATTGGCCACGGGTGCTCGCCAATGGTGATGCCGAGGGCGAATAGCCCAGCGGCCACCACGATACAGACAAGCAAGATAACGCGCCCAAAGTGCGCGAGGCGGAGTTCGAGAGGCGTCTTTGGCTGTGCTTCGTCAGCGACGAGCGCACCGATGCGCCCGAGGGCGGTGCGAGCCCCTGTCTCGACGACAACCCCGCGGCCCGTCCCTCGCGCGATGTGCGTGCCCAAGAACAGAAGGTTGCGTCGTTCAGCGAGGGGGGCGCCTTCAGTTTGCGGGGTGGTCGTTTTGGTCGTCGGGCGCGCCTCACCTGTGAGCGAGGCCTCCACCGTCGCGAACTCGTGGGCTTCGAGCACGCGCAAATCGGCCGGTACCGCGTCTCCTGCCTCGAGCGCGACGATGTCACCCGGGACCAGGACGGTCAGCGGCAGGCTCTGCCAGTGTCCGTCGCGCAAGACCCGCGCAGTGCCGGTGCTCAGCTTGCGCAACGCCTCGAGAGCTTTTCCGGCACGCTGTTCTTGGGCGAGCCCGAGGGCGGTGTTGAGGAGCACGATGGTCACGATGGCAATGGCGTCCGAGAAGCGCACGAGGAGCGAGTCTTCGCTCGCGCCCTCGACGACAGCTACCGCTGAGGCCACGGCGGCCGCGACGAGCAGCGCTCCCACGAGAGGGTCGGCGAGTTGCCGCAGAAGCCGCACCCAGATCGAGGGAGGAGGTGCCGTGGGCAGCGCGTTTTCCCCAAAACGCTGCCGTCGCGCCTCCGCAGCGGCGCTGCCGAGGCCGGCGCATGTGGCGTCTAGCTGCCGCATCACTTCAGCAGCATCGAGGGCGTGCCAAGATGCCGTGTCCGACAACAGGCCTGTTGCTGGTTGGCTGCCCGAGTCGCTGGCGATCATCAGCGCCGGCCAGGCGGCGCCGCTTGTGCCTCGAGGGCGCGCAGTCGTTGCTCGAGCTCTTGCGGCAAAGGCCCGCCGCCCGTGCCCTCGAGACCCAGCACCAGCTGCTCCTCGAGCAGGTGATAGCATCCGAGGGCGACGTCGCTGTGAGGCGCGAGCTCGATGCAGGCGCTCAGATAGGCCTCGGCTTCCGTGAGTCGGAAGTCTTGCTCGATGCGCGCTTCGGCCAGGGTCAGCAGATAGTAGGCCTCGGCGGCTTCGTGAGGCGGCAAAGACCGCGCCTCGAGGAGCTGGTGCAACACGCTCGACGCTGCAATCCAACGAACCAGAGGCCCCCGGTCTGCCGGATAGGCCGCGCGCGCATCTGCCTCGTCGACGAGCGCGCGCGCTGCAGCCAGTGACACCACGGGTGGCTTCGCCGCGAGCGCAGCAAGATCCCGTCGCCATAGGGAGAGCTGCTCCCGCAGGTTGCCCCAGCTGTCAGTGCGAGCAGCAAGGTGTGCGAGGGCTGCGCTCGCCCTCGCCGGGTCTTGTTGTACACGCACTGCCGTGACGAGATAATCGACGAGGGGACCCATCATCTGCGCGGGGCGCACGGATGGGTCGCGGAAGAAGACCTCCCAAGTGGTGAGCGCCTCGTCGAAACGCCGCGTGGCGAGCAACAGCTCGGCACGCTCGTGCGCAGGTCGGCGAGCGAGGTGAGTGTCGTCGACGAAACCGCGACTGAGGGCAGAATTCGCGGCCGGCAGCGTGGAGTGACAGCCGATGCACAGGCGCGTCAGCTTCTGAAGGCCATAGGCCGTGGCGTTGACGTCACCCCGTCGCCACAGATGCACGAGAAGCCGCGCCTCACCTGCCACGGCTTCGCCGAGCGAACGGACCCCAGGTTCCTCATTCCGTACGTGGGTCGCGAGGGCGTCCGCGCCTCGTGACAAGTTCACGAGGGCGTGCTCCACCGTGGTGCGGTGGTCGGGGTCGGCCAGTGCTTGCGCTGGTGTCGACAGGGGCAGCAGGACTTGCAGGTTCGACAACAAAGGCGCCATGAAAGCGCGTTTCTCTGACGCGGGCTTTGCGAACGCCGCAAGCGCGCACAAAGTGACGACGACAACGGAGCCGAGGCCCGTCCGGGACAGCAGCGAGGGCAGGCGCGATGGGGCAGCGGAAGACGTCATGTGGACCTCGAGAAAGCGCTCTTGCGAGCGATATGCCCGTGGTCACAGAGCGACAACCCGAGCGCTGTGCGCTGTCGCACAGCGAGGACGTCCCGATCGCAGCGCGCGAGATCCGCGCCTCGCTCTATCGGCCGGCTTTGCGGTCTGTCTTGCCGCGGGTGGCGATGCTCTTGTGCGCGGTCAGCGCGAAGAAGAGGGTCTTCCCGCCGTGTCGCGGACCTCCGACGAGCAGGGTACCTCCATCGGGCACGGCCACCAGCGTATCGAAGCGAAGCTCAGCAATGCTCAGCTGAAACCGCAGCTTGCCGCCGTGCTGTTCGCCATGGCTCGCCACGACGAGAAAACGGCGTTCCCCCTTCGGTCCAGGGAACTCGAAGGTGATGGTCTCGCCCGGCGACATCACCTTCTCGTGCGCATCGTGCTGCCGGAAGCTCGAGAAGGGCAGCGAGCGAAAGTCTCGTGCGAGGGCCTTGAGCGCGGGGTCCACCTGCTGCACGCCGTTGCCGCCCGGTGTTGCTTCGATGATGCGAAGCTCGACACGTGTGCGTTCTTTCGACGCCGTGGCGGGAGACGCCCCCAGCGTGAGGCCGACGAGCCACCCGAGCGACGCGAGCGTCAAGAGACCAGCGCGTGGCCCTCGTCGCTGTCGACGCTGCGCAGTGTAGGCGCTCATGTTCCACTCTCCTTGCCACTGTCGTCGTCGACGATCTCGGGGACCCAGATGACGGTGATCGCGTGGGCTTCCGTCGAGAACATCGCTGCCATCTGCGCGCCGGACTCGAGGGCCTGCACTTCGGTGCTGGAGTTGTCGCCGAGCAGCTCGAGGACGTCGCTGGGCATGCCGCTCTTCTCGTCCTCGGCGCTGGCGAGCAGGTTCTCCGGCCAGGGGGCGTCCGCTGGCAGCTGAGGAGATTGGCGCTCGAGGGCCACGAAGAGACCGAGGGCGCAGGTCGCAGCCGCCACGGGGGCAAAGAACCGAGCGGTAGCCGCGCGCAACCGCTCGCCCCACGGAGCGGTAGCCGGCGGGGGCTGTGGCTGCAGTTGCTGTTGCGCCGCCGCTTGGAGTCGCAGGGCCTCAATGGCCTGCAGGGCAGCGGTCCCCGCCCTTGCGGCCGCGGGATGTTCGCTAGCTGCTGTGACGGTGAGCGCCACGGCCTCCGCGAGGTGAAGGAAGCCCACGGGCAGCGCGGCCTCTCCCCCAGCCAAGCGGTCGAGCTCCTCGCGCTCCGCATCGGTGAGCGCATCGTCACACAGCGCTGACAGGAGTTCAGCTGCCCGCGTTTCCCACGTCACCACAGCTTCGACCGTGGCGGGCAGGGGGGCGAGGG
>JBMTAX010000399.1:0-3816 GCA_049429145.1 Myxococcota bacterium | reverse complement strand
GCCGAATGACCGTTCTCCTGGCTGGGAGCGGTCGGGGAGGCACCTCGCGGTCCCTGGTAGACATAGGCCGAGCCCTATGGCTTCTTTCGCCTGAAGGGTGAGCTTGCATCATCGCCGGCGGGCCCTCCTCAACGCTCGGGGAAACGCCTTCCGCTATGGCAGAGCAGGTCGTCGTCAATGTTAGCAAGTTCGAGACGCGTGTGGCGCTGCTCGAGAATGGCCTCGTGGTGGAGGTTTTCGTCGAACGTCACCACGGCCGAGGCATTGTAGGGAACATCTACCTCGGCAAGGTGCAACGTGTGCTGCCTGGGATGCAAGCGGCATTCGTCGAGATCGGCACGGAGCGCGCGGCTTTTCTGTACGTCGGTGATGTACTGCCGCACGAGGAGCCCGACGACGTAGTTCTCGGGGGGCACGAGGCGGAGGCCGCTTCTCAGGGGATGTCCGACCTCGAAGACGAGAAGCCAGAGTTGAACCTCTCCATGGGCGACAGCGATGGTTCCGGTGAAGACGAGGACACCGTGGGCCACGCTGATGCCAGCGGCGCTGGTCGTCGTCGAAAGCGACGTCAAGCCGCGCATGCGCCGCGACGCATCGAGGAACTCATTCGCACGGGGCAGACGGTCCTCGTGCAAGTGACCAAGGATGCCATCGGCACGAAGGGGCCACGGGTTACCTGCAACATTTCGCTGCCTGGTCGTCAGCTCGTCTACATGCCGACCCATCATCACATCGGAGTCAGCCGCCGCATCACAGATGACGAGGAGCGCCAGCGCCTCAAGACGCTGCTCGACGAACTCAGACCCCCGCAAGGAGGCTTTGTCGTTCGCACCGCGTCAGAAGGGCTATCGCGCGAGAAAATCGCCACCGACGTAGAGTTTCTGCACTCCCTGTGGATGGACATTACGAAACGGGCCGCAGCCTTGTCGGCCCCCGCCCTGGTGCAGCCGGAACTCGACTTGGTATTGCGGTCGGCGCGCGACCTGTTCAGCCTCGATGTAGATCGCTTCGTGATCGATGATAGCGAGACCCATGAACGGGTCGTTCGTTTTGCCGAGTTGCTCGACCCTCGTTTGCTTCCCCGCATTTCTCGCTTCGACGGTGCCGAGCCTATCTTCGACCACTTTGGGATCGAGACCGAGCTGGCCCGCGCGATGAGCCGCAAGGTGTGGCTCAAGTCCGGGGGATATCTCGTCATCGATCAAGCTGAGGCCCTCACCGCCATCGATGTCAACACCGGTCGCTTCGTGGGCAAGCGCAATCTGGCAGACACCATCCTGCGTACTAATCTCGAAGCAGTGGAGGAGGTCGCCTATCAGCTCCGTCTTCGAAACATCGGTGGCATGGTGATCATCGATTTCATCGATATGGAACTTCAAGAGCACCGTGACAAGGTGCTCGCGGCGCTGACCGAGGCGCTGCGCAAAGACCGCGCCCGCTCGAACGTGGTCAAGCTGTCTGAGCTCGGCCTTGTAGAGATGACCCGGCAGCGAACGCGCGAATCTCTGGGGCGATTGTTGAGCGAGACGTGCTGGTATTGCGAAGGCCGGGGCACCCTCAAATCGAAGCGTACCGTGGTTTACGAAATCTTTCGGGCTCTCGAGCGTCGAGCCGCCCGATTTACCGAACCTGTCGTCGTGGTGCACGCTCACCCAGAGGTGGTCGATGTGATGTACGACGAGGAGCGGATCGCTCTCGAGGCCATCGAGGAGCGCACGGGAAAACGCATCGTTGTGCGCCCTCGAGGCAGTTTTCATCAGGAACAATTCGATATTTTCGGCACTGCAGTGGAAGCCGCGCTGCGTCGTGGTTCCGCCAAAAAGGTGGAGTAGCGATCCCGTCGCAGGCCGTCGTTCTACCTGTTCACCTTCCCGATGTCCGACGGGCTGGGGGGTACGCGTGAACTCCTCGATGGCAAGGGGGGCGCTCGCCGGTTCGAATCAGCAGCAGCCGCAGTCGTTGCTCACGCACATCACCCCGCATCAACGTCCGGTTCGACCGGCAGGTTGCGCCCTGTGTAGGAAGACGAGGGCGTGAGCGTGAGCAACCAGTAAAGTGACGAGCACCCGGTGGACGAGCACGCGGTGGACGAGCACGCGGTGGACGAGCACGCAGCGATGATGCGATCTCCGCCACGTCCGTCCCTTGCAGCGGGGCAAGACCGAGCCCCCCTTTCACCTCCGGGGCGCCGCTTTCTACCCGCCCGCGGCGCGCCTCGACCTAAGCCAGCCGCTTGAGTGACGTCGTCAGAGGGAAGTGGGGAAGCCAGAACCGGGGTGGCTTTTTCAGGGCCCTCTCGCCACGCCCATCAGCGAGGTCGCAAGCGCGCAAACGGTGACCGGCAGCTGTTCGCCTGCGCGAGAGCGCGTCTTGGGTCGTATTCTGGTCTTTTGGCGCGCTGCCCGGGCCGCATTGGCGACGTGCCCGGCGTCCACATGTCGAGAGCTGGATGCAATCCCACGATGCCGGCGAGCCCACGCCGCCGCAGAGCGGTCCTCCCCATGGTCGTTGTCGCGGCCCATGTCAGCGAGGGCGACACGACGGGAGCCCCGCAGGTCCGCATTGTCGAGATGTTCGAGGCCGACCTGTGGTTTGGTGTTGCCGAGGACCTGCAGCCCGAGGCAACAGCGTTCAGGGGCTCGGACGCTTGCGTTCTAGGCACGGTCTAGAGCAAGCTCTCTCAACACCTAGATCGCTTTGCGCGAACTCGGAGAGCCATGACCCACGTCGTCACCCAGAAATGTATTAGCGAGGCGTATGCGGCTTGTGTGCAGGTCTGTCCGGCCGACTGCATGCATTTTGTCGCGGCGATGCCCACAGGCTACCCCGGCGAAGGACAGCCCATGGTCGTTATCGACCCAGGCGAGTGCATCGACTGCGGCGCGTGTCTCCCCGAGTGCCCCGTGGGGGCCATCCTCGATGACCCTGGGCAAGACCAATATTGGGCCCAGATCAACGCGAACCTGGCGCCTAGCTACAAAGGTCAGAAGACGCGCCCGCGCGCCAAGAACGAGGCCCCCCGTCGTTGTGACAATCAAATGGTGAACGGGTAGGCGACCCCGCGAGGGCGTCGAGTTCCGCAAGCTCGCGCCCTCGTTGACACCGCCGCGCTACAGTTCAGCAGCGTGGCGCCCGATGAAAGACTCGATGCGCTGCGCATGTTCAGGCGCGATCGACAGGAATTTCAGTCCCATCCCCAATCCATCTGTCGACTGAGGCGTGTTGACGATCTCACCCACTGCCTCGATCACGTCTGATTCGCCCGGCAACGTGAAACGAAGCTTCACGCGGGTTCCCAGGGCGTGCGGAATCGTCTGCTCGAAGAACACGCCGCCCGACGACAAATTACCCGTGCGACGAAAATAGAGTTCATTCCCGCGCTCTTCTTCGACCCACAGGTCGAGGGGCGCACGTGTCGCTCGACGACGATCGTCAGTGCGACGATCGAGATCTCGACGCTCTGTGGCGGCATCCTGCGTTAACAAACGTCGGTCCCTTCGTCGTCGATCCGTAGCCACGAAGCCCCCATCGGTGCGCGGACAGCTCCCACGCCCCTCCTACTGCACCGCATTCGAGGCCTCAAGTGCGGCGATGGCACGGGGCGTGGCCCGGGCGAAGTACCAGGTTTTGTCCAGCTCTCACGCCGAACGGGCTACGCCGCGCTCGAGCCCTCGAAGGCGCGAACGATGGGTTTCGGAGGGCGGATCCCATGCTGTGTGAAGGCCGTCATCACAGCGAGCGTGACGTCGCTGGCAAAGGCAGTCTCAAACTTCGTGTCGAGGACATAGGCTTTGGCTCGCAGCCGGAGTGCGAAGT
>JBMTAX010000398.1:0-3819 GCA_049429145.1 Myxococcota bacterium | reverse complement strand
AAGACCGCCGCGACCAAGACCGCCGCGACCAAGACCGCCGCGACCAAGCCCGCCGCGACCAAGACCGCGGCGCGTGCCGCGGTCAAAAGCCGCCTGCCGTTCACCGTCGAGCACCCGGAGCTGCAGGCGGTGGCAGCGTGGCGAGGCTGGAAGCGTCCTGGCCTGCGCCTAGGTCTCACCGCTGCGAGCCTTGTCTACACAACTGACCGCTGGTCGACGGTCAAGACGGCGTCCCTCGAGGCCGAGGGTAGCGAAGGCTTCCTGCTTGCGGATGTTCCCGCCGGGACGAACATCGAGTTTGCGGTGCGCGCCTCGCTCGTGGCCGCCGAGGAGCAAGGCGGTGCACCAGCAGGTGAGATCGAGTTCTGGCTCAACAACAGCGGGCGCAACTACTCAGCGACCACTCTCTGAGTGGCGTTGGGTTTTGTCGAACGCGTAGCGGCCCCTGGGTTCCCTGGCGGGCCGCTTCTTTCATGAGTTTGTCGTCGTCAACGACGGATGCGATCGTGAGGGCAAACATGCGATGCAAAGAATGCGGTGAGGATGTCGACGAGCTCGTCAGCGTCAAGGTGGATGGGCGCAGCCGCAAGGTGTGCGATGACTGTCGTCAGCAGCTCAGCGACGATGAAGAGGTCGCGACTGCAGCGGAATCCACGATGCAGTCGATGATGGAATACAAGGGCCGTCGCTGAGTGAGGGGCTACCTGCCGCCAGCGCACCTTCGCACGCCGCGGGCTAAACCGGGGCTGCGAGGGCGGCAGGTCAGGTACAGCGTTGCACCAGGACCACCGTCGTATTGTCGACACCGCCAGCTTGGTTCGCCAGGCGTATCAGCTCTGCAGCAAGCCATTGGACCCGCAGCTCACCCCGCATGGGGTCGATGGCGGCATGGAAGGTGGACTCGAGCTTACGATGGGCGACGCCGTCGGTCAGTCCGTCGCTGCACAGCAATACCGCATCGCCGTCGAGAAAAGGCGCGAGGGTGATACCGACGGCGACGTCGGGCTCGGTGCCTATGGCGCGGGTCACGACGTTGCGCTCGGGGTGCACCTCGGCCTCTTCCCGAGATAGCTTCCCCTCGTCGACGAGCTCGTTGACCCAACTGTGATCGCGCGTGAGGAGCTGTAGCTTGCCGTCGCGCCAGCGATATGCGCGGCTGTCCCCGACGTGGGCGATGCACACCTCGGCGCCCACGACGAGAGCGCCGACGCCTGTGGCCCCCATTTTGCGGAAGGCGGGATTCTGCTGCGCGGTATCGTAGACGACGCGGTTGGCCACTCGGAAAGCCATGGCAAGACGGTTGGATTCGCGGGTCCACGTCGGGTCAGGGGCGTAGGGGAGCTGAGCGATGCGCCCGAGGCGGGTGTCGCGCACGAACCCTTCGATATGGTCTGCAGCAAGTCGAGAGGCCACCTCCCCCGCCGCGTGTCCCCCCATGCCATCGCACACGACGTAGAGCCCAAGAGGCTCGTTGATGCGGTAATGGTCTTCGTTGAGGGAACGTCTCAAGCCTGGGTCGGTCAACGCCGCTACTTCGAACATCTGAGGAGAATACTGGGAGGTGGCCGGAAAGAAGAAGCCCCAGACCCGGTCTCGCGACCATGTCTGGGGCCTCGTCCGTCCCACCAGGCCGTAAGCCGGGTTCTGTGCGCCGCGAGATCGCTCCCGCGGCGCGGCGGTCATTCCTCTAGGAACACCGTCGCCGGCGTCCTCCAGCGGTTCTCAGGAACCCCACGCGGGCCGCGCGTGCTGGCTTGCACCAGCGTGGATCCACTCGACCTTGCTCCAGGTGGGGTTTGCCGTGCCGGGCGCGTCTCCGTGCCCGCGGTGCGCTCTTGCCGCACCGGTTCGCCCTTGCCCTCGAGGAGTCCCCACGTGGCATACGCCGGTGTGGGCCGCGAAGGCGGTGTGTTTTCTGTGGCACTTTCCTTCAAGTCACCCTGACCGGCCGTTAGCCGGCACCCTTGCCCTGCGGAGCCCGGACTTTCCTCCCGTGAGGGCCATGACGGGCCTCACCAGCGACCACCCTGCCTGCTGTGGCTTACAATAGGGGCCTAGCAGCGAAAAGCGTCCGCGCAAACGTCTTCACGTCAAGCCACATGTCTGCTCTGCATGTCCCGACTGCATGTCACCGGGCCGACCGCCGCTCGTGGTCGTGGCTACGGGTCGCCACAACGTGCGCGCTCGTCTCTGCAGCGGCTGCGCCGTGCGGATGCAGGGCCCCCAGGGGTCGCGAAGGGCCAGACCGGGGGCTTTTGTGGCCTCTGTGCCTAGTCCTTGCCATGTTCTTGGCAGCGATGACGCGGTCCACGTCCCCTCTCTGCGGCACCTGCGGCGGCGCCCTGCCAGAACCCGCACGACACTGTCCGCACTGCGGTGTTCCGACGGAGCCCGTGAGAGCGGCTACAGAAGAGCGATTTGCGCCGGGCACCATGCTTCTGCGCCAGTACCGTGTCGTCGAGAAACTAGGACAGGGGGGCATGGGTGCGGTGTACCGTGCACGTGACGACGTCAGCGGCCAAGAGGTCGCGGTCAAGGTCCTCCCCGCTGGGCTTGCGCGAGATCCCCACCTGCGCGAACGGTTCGTGCAAGAAGCCCAAGCCCTCGCGAGCCTCGATCACCCGGCCATCGTTCCGCTGGTCACGTTCGCGCGGAATGACGACGATCACTACCTCGTCATGAAATACGTCGCAGGGAGATCGCTTGAGTCCGTGATCGCCCAACAAGGTGCGCTGCCCGTCGAAGTCGTCCGCGACATCTTCCGGGCGTTGCTCGAGGCGTTGGCCTACGCCCATGACCGCGGCGTGATCCACCGCGACATCAAACCGGCCAACGTGCTGCTCGATGAGAACGGCAAAGTTTTGCTCGTCGACTTTGGTATCGCTCGACGTGAAACATCGACGCGACTGACTGAAACCGGCATCCTCATGGGGACGCCTCAATACATGAGCCCTGAGCAGATCCAAGGTCGCGGGGCAGAGCGCCACAGCGATCTGTACGCCGCAGGATTGTTGCTCTTCGAAATGCTCACCGGCCGCCCTCCCTTTGTCGGTATCGAGGTCTTCACGCTGTTGCGGCACCACGTGGAGAGCCCCGTGCCCGATCCTACGAGCCTACGCGGCGGCGACATCCCTGCCCCACTCCTCGTCACGGTAGAGGCACTGCTGCGGAAGAATCCGGCGCACCGCCCAGCGAATGCCCAGGCAGCGCTCGCGCTCATGGACGCCCCGGTGACTTCGCTGCCGCGGTTCGCTGACGACGACAAGGTCACCGTCGCATTGCACAGCAACCTCCACACACCCCTTACCGTTGCGCCGAAAGATCGCCGCAGCAGCGAGGACACCGATGCCCTGCTGCAGCCTTTTCGGCGGCGACGTCGCGTCCCCGTGGTCGGTCTCGCCGCGCTCGTGCTGGTGGCAGCCGGGGGCACTTGGCTTGCCTTGGTCGAGGGCGAGACGTGGTCATCCGATGACAGGGAACAACTTGCGTCAGCCCCCCTACCACCGCCCAATCCGCGGGAAGCCGCTTTCACTCTCTTGCTTCGCTCTGCAGACGAACACCTAAAGAGCCGTACCCCAAAACGAGCCATCGGAGTGCTCGACGCTGCCCTCCTCGAGCGTCCCGATGACAAGACGGCATGGTTACTGATGACGAGGGCGCTCATCGAGGCGAAACGGGGCGAAGAGGCGGCTCGATGGATGGAACGACTCGATCAGCGTCGAGATCTCGAGCCCTTCGAGCAAGAGCTCGTCGAGAATTATCGCGAGCATCTGCCCCGGCGACGTCGACGAGTTCACATTCACGGGCGAGGGGCAGCTG
>JBMTAX010000397.1:0-3836 GCA_049429145.1 Myxococcota bacterium | reverse complement strand
CAGCCACCGCCCCCGTCCCCGGGACCAGCACCGCGACGTCGAGGGAAAAGCCCAGCACGACGGTAGAGAGCAGCCCGAGCAGAGGCAGGGCTCGGGGCATGCGCAACTCCTGCCTCGGGAGAGCCAAGGCCGCGAGGTGGGTGAGGGCGTAATACCCGAGGATGCACCATGCGCTGAACGACCACGTGAACTCGATCCGGCCCGTGCTGATGAACACCGTGATCAGACCAGCTGTCGCCATCACCGCGCGCCGGGGGGAGTCGCCACGCTCGTCGAGATGAGCCAACCCCCGTGGCAGGTCACGACGCCGCGCCATCGCCAGCACCACGCGGCTCAGGCCCAGCAACAGGTTGAGCAGGACCCCGAGGAGGGCAGTGCCTGCGGCGAGCTGTACCAATGGCGGGAGCCAGGGCAGGGGCAGCGTCGCCGCGACGTCTACAAGGGGCGCGGGACGCGCAACCGAGAGGCCCTCGTCGGATGGGAAAGGCAGGCGGGCCAGGAGTGCGGAAGCCACCCCGCTGTAGAGCAGCGAGGTGAGCAGCAGGCTGACGAGGATGGCGCGAGGGATGGTGCGCGCGGGGTCTTTCACCTCTTCCCCGAGCGTCGCGATCCGCCCGTAGCCCGTAAAGGCCACGAAGAGGAGCGCCGTGGCCCGCAGCCACGTCGTGGGCTCTGTCGTGAGCGCAGCGACGGGCGCTGCATGTCGCGGGAGCGCCAGGTGTGGGCTCAGGGCAGCCACGACGAGCACCAGCAACACCCCGACGGTAAAGCCGACCAGCACAAAGTTCGCGACTTGCGACGGCCGTACGCCGCGGCCGACAAGCCAGGCCAAGACGGCGAGCACACAGAGCGCCGACGCCACGTCGATGGGCCACCTCGCGAGGCCGAAAGGGGCGAGGGCGTACTGCCCGAGGGCGAGCGCGGCAGAGGCCGCCGACGCCGACTTCGCCAAGAGGAACAAGCCCCCGGCCACGAAGCCTAGCGATGGGCGCAACAGTCGGTAGCCGTACTCGTAGGTTCCGCCGCTCACAGGGTGTGCTGCCGCCAGTCTCGCACTCGAAAGACCATTGAGCAGCGCGACGAGGGCCGCGCCTTGCACGCACAGCAGCACTTGCTCCTGGACGAGGTCAGCAGCAAGCGCGAGGCTCATGAACACGCCGGTGCCAAGGATGGAGCCGAGCCCGAGACCCACCGCACCGGGTATCCCGAGCACGCGACGAAGGCGCCTTGGCTCGGCGGGCGAATGTTCCTCGGCGTCATTCCTACCCGGTGTCACGGGGGAGCGTCCTCGCGTGGGCCGAAGGTGACGAGCCCGGGAGCGACAGCGCGCGCCTCTGCGGCCAGCCAGGCGGCAGAGCGATAGGCAGAGGCGACCCGGACTTCGTCGACCAGCGCGTCGCCGAAAAGACCACTCAGGTCATCAGACGCACAGATCGCGCCATTCGCAGACACGGTGTCGTCGAGCGCGTCGGCAGCGAAGGGATAGCTCTGCACGAGGGCGTTGCCATTGTTCACATCGACAATGGAAGCGTCGACGCCATCGAGGAAGACTCTGACTTGATCGAGGGGCAGATCGACGGCGAGCGCAACGTGATGCCAGGTACCCTCGCTCACCGCCGCTGTCGACTCGAGGCGTGCGCCGCCCGCGGTGTCTGGGGCGCGAACGATGGCGCGCAACTGTTGATTGGTATTCATCTCGAGCGCGATGCGTGAGGTGCCACTGGTGGCTCCACTGGGGGCGTTCACAGCGACGTTGAAGAGGGCGAAATCGCTTGCAAGCGGGGCATTGAGGTGAACGAACGCAGAGACCGTGAAGCGAGCGAGACCTGAAATCCACGGGATGCCTCGGCCAAGATCGAACCCTGCACCGTCGCTGCAGGCGAGCGCGCGACCGATGCCACCGTCGACGAGGTAGGTCCCGTCATGCTGCGCGAAGATGTCGCCGAAGGCGAGGGCATAGTCTGTCATGGGGAAGACCGCGACGAAGTCTTCCGCGAAGACCTGTGTAAACATCTCCTGCGAGGGGAGAGGCGGTGGGCTCGGGTGACCGCCGAACATCCAAAGGGTCAGCTCCTCGCTCGGGGACAGCCGGGGGACGCGCACCCACACGACGCTCCCCTGCACACGGAAGAGGTCGATGACGTGCGGCAGCAGCACTCCGTTGGCTTCGAAGCGGAGGTCGGCGCCATCTGGGGAGAACGCGTCGAAGTCCACGTCATCCCCAGTGAAGGTGACCGGGAGCGGAAAATTCTCCACATCACCGGTCAGTCCCGCGGTGTCGACGAGGATGGGATAGCCGAAGGCCCAACCCGGGGGAACGACAGAGTCTGGTGGCCCGGAGTCACCCCCACCTGCATCGAGCCCACCTGCGTCGACTCCACCTGCGTCGACTCCACCTGCATCGACTCCACCTGCGTCGCCTCCACCTGCGTCGACGTCATTGCTGTTGTGGTCCTGTGACCCTGCACCGCCATCGAGGTGCGCATCGGTCTCGGACACGCAGCGGTTCACGACGCAGCGATCACCGGGGAGGCAGTTGTCGTCGGTCTCGCACGGCGGAGCCGCTTGTAGGAGCCGGCACGCTGAGACGGCGCACAGGGCCAGGGAGAGGACAAGGGTAGGAATAGCCCGCTGCACCACACTTCACTCTCGCACATCTCCCGCACCGACCAAAACCCAAGTCTACCCTCCTCAGTTCAGGAGGGCTGCACGCCATTCGTCCTCGCGAAAGCCCAAAAGGACCCCGTCTTCGGCGATGAGCAGCGGACGCTTGATGAGCTTACCGTCGGCCGCGAGAGCCGCGATAGCTTCGCTGGGCGAGAGCGTGGGCAGCCGGTCCTTGAAGCCTCCGTCCCGGTAGCTCTGGCCGGAGGTATTGAAGAAGGCGCGGATCTGCAGTCCCGACCGTTGCACCAAATCGGTCAGCAGCTGTTCGCTCGGTGGACTGTCGACGATGTGCACACGCTCATGAGGCACGCCGTGCACGTCCAGAAACTTCAAGGCTTTCTTGCACGTCGAGCAGGCGGGATAGTGATACACGTGTGGCTTCATGAGGGCTCCCTGCAGGTGGCCAGCTGGCGAAACGGCCGCATCTTCGGTAGGGCGCGCCTACCGCTCTGTGAGGCGTATGACGAGGCAGGCCGGCGTAGCGGCTGCGCCGCGAGACTTGCCGTCGCTGGAGACACTGCACACCCCTTCTTCGACACACCCACTCCGTGATAACCCGACGCCATGGCATACCCACGCATTCTCTCCATCGCTGTACTCTTCCCCCTGGCCACTGGCTGCGTGTCACGTGGCACCCACGAGCAGCTGCAGCGGGACCATGAACAGACCCAGCGAGAGTTGAACGAAGCGAAGGTGCAGGCGGTACAGCTCGACCTCGACAAAGAGCGTGCGAATCGTGAGCTCATGACCGAGCAGGAACTACGACTAGCTTGTGAGCGAAAGGTCGTAGACGAAGCCGCAGCGCGCGCTGCCGAGACCACTGCCGCGTTGGAGGAGCGAGCGCGCCTCGAGGCCGCCCTCAAGGAGAGCAACGATGAGCTGGCCGCGACAGTGAAGGCCAAGGCCGGCCTCAAAGATTCGGTCGAGCAAATGCGCGTCGCCCTCGATGAACTTGCTCGCCGGAAAGCAGAAGCCGAGCGGCGCGTGACCGAGTATCGCTCCCTGCTCTCTCGCTTTCAGGCCCTCATCGACGCGGGCAAGCTGAACGTGAAGATCGTCGACGGACGCATGGTGGTGGCCCTCGCCTCTGACGTCCTCTTCGGATCTGGCTCCGCCTCGTTGTCGAAGGAGGGGCGCGCCGCCATTGCCGAGGTGGCCGCGGTGCTCGC
>JBMTAX010000396.1:0-3837 GCA_049429145.1 Myxococcota bacterium | reverse complement strand
TCGCCTGATCGAGTCCATCAGGCGCAGGAGGCGAAGGTGGCGAGGCCAGTGGGCGAGTCCAACCAAGGCGTCCTCGGAGCCGTTTGGCGACCCATGGGGCACAGCCTGCCCCGGCGATTGTCGCCGCTGTCGGGTTGTCCATGAAGTCGCCGAGCAGCCCCCCTGTTCGACAAACGGGACGATCCGGACCCGCCCGACCTCGAAGCGCACCGAGGGGCTCATCGCGCCGGGCAAGTTGGCGACGAACACCCCGGGAGAGCGCCCGATGGAGTCCGCGCTGTGACCGTACTTGTCCTCGCGGGTCGCATCGCGCTCGACCGGGAGGGCGGGGTTCACAAACGCCCCGGGAAGCGTGCGGTAAAACGCCTGACGTTGCGCGACCGGCCCCTTGTTCAGGCGGCTCCCGTTGCCGACCTTGGGCAGCCCGTCGACGCGGCTCCGCTCCACCATCAGTTCCACGCCTCCGGAGAAGCGCTGGCTCCTACAGAAGCCCGTGGAGGGCCTGCTGCCCCCTTTGCGCCAGAGGGCATGCCCGGCCTCATGCGGCACCCACAGCGCGTGCGTGCCCAGGCGTCCATACCGACCGTGGTCTCGTGTGCCTCAACGCCTCACTGGCAGGTCTGAGGCGTCATCTGAGAACTCGTCCGCGAGGTCGCCCACGAGGTCCGAACAGTCGATCCGCGGGGCGGCCTCAAGGAGAAGAAGGCGTCTGCGAGGCCTCGGTTTCCCGCTGCACCGTCGATGGGAACAATACCTCGACGTCCGCCTCGGTGCGCCGCACCAGCTCCGTGAGCGCGGGACGTATCGCTGGCCAGTCGTCGACGGATACCCTTTGGTTCTCCACGTCTAGCGCCCGTCGCCAGCGCAGCGTGCCTTCATTGACCTCCACCTGCTGCTCCATGCTGACGAAACCCGCCCTTGCTTGCCGGGGTGCCGGTGTATCGAGAAACACTGCGCCCTCGGGCAAGGTGAGCTCGAGCTCCAGCACCTCGCTCGTCGCCACCGCGAGCAGCGGGCGTGCGCGTGCAGAGACCTGGAGGAAACCCTGGAGCGACGGAAAGAGACCCAGCGGGGCCGCGGCACCGTAGGCAAAGAGACCATCGAGGCGGGCTCGGCCGTCTGCCCCCACATGCCAAGGGACCTCCACGTCGAGCCCAATACCGAGGGGCGCGCCCGCGGCATCGAGCCCCGGTGCCGAGACCTGCACCACGCGTAGCCCCGGCAGGCTCGACGACAGCGCGGCTTCGAAGGCTCCGCGCTGCTCCTCGGCGGGGGTCGATCGAAGCCAGCGACGAAGCCCCTCTGCGCGGGGCGTCGGCACGGTGATCGCGATGTACCCCTCCATGCCCGCGATTTGTCCTGTGAGCGCAGCCCGTACCCTCACTGGTGACGTCGAAAATGACTCCACTTGGAGTTCGAGGGGCGCTTGTGCGAGGGAGAGGTCCAAGACCGCGCTGCCCGCAAACGAGGCTGGCAACGCATCGAGGAGGGCAAGGCCGTCATCGACGAGGGCAACACTCCAACGGGTGCCCACTCTTGCCATGGCACCGACGAGAGGCCACGCCTCCTTAGCCCCCAGGTCGAGGGGCGGACTCGTCGTCGGGTGAAGGGCAAAGGGACGGACTTCGAGCTTCACGGCCTTGCTGAGCGCGAGCAGCAACGGCAACCGTCGGCCTCGGCCACCGGCGAGCACAGCCACGGCATCGGCCGGTGCGTCGCTCTCCTCGATGTGGGTGACGACGAAACGGAAGAGGCGGCGCCAGCGTTGCTCACGGGTGCCCTCCCCGGCGATCCGCTCTGCGGCAGAGCGAAGCCAAGGGTCGTCCTTCGCGGCACGCATGATCGACGTCCCACGCATGATGCGCCATGGCTCTTCCGCCGCACCACAACGATAGCCCACCGCAGGGGCAGCCTCGATGTCGGCGGGTGCGTGAGGCTCTGGGGCAAGCGCAGGCGCGTCGTGGTGGACGAAGTCATACCGCGCACGAGCCTCGGTCTCGCTCGTCGTAACCTTGGGGGGAGAGGCACCGCCCACCGCCATCGGGGTGAACCCCTCGTCGATGAGCGTGAGCGGGACATCGTACTGACGGCTTCTGACCTTCGCGGGGACTTCGGTGACCAGAGGGACGAGTTCCCCGCAGGGAACGCCGTCGCGGCTCTGTGCCTCGCCCACGACCATACCTTCGAGGAGGTCCCCCACCTCTAGGCCGGTGAAGCTGAGGTCGTCGACTCCCTCGAGGATCTCAGGAAAACGCTCGCTGCCGTCTGGCTTGACGACACGCAGTCGAATCAAGGTGTCGCCTTGGGGAAAGCGAAGCTCCCCGAAATCGTCGAGGGCCTCGGCACTGGAGAGTTCGATCAAGAAGTGACGTAGCACCAGAGAAGAGCCGTCGGGAAAGAACTTGCGCGCAGCGTGATCTCGCAAGAACCCGTAGCGATGGATGGGAAACTCGAGCGCTCCTCTGCGACGATGCTCCTCGATGAGTCGCTCACCGATGCGGACCTCCGCATCCCACGGTGCCTCGTCGCCGAGTTCCACCGATGCGAGCCACAACGACAGGTCAGCCCCCGCAGCGTTGAGCCCCGCGGCTACCGCGGCCTTTGCGCCCATAACGTCGTTCTGCAAGGTCCGCAGCGCCACCACACGACGCCACGCAGAGCGATCGGCGGGAAAGCGACGAAGATGCTCCTCCACCAGAGACAACGCGGCACTCGGATCTTCACCTGCGAGGGTATCCCAGCAGAGTTCTGCCGCGGCGCTCCCCTCGTCGACGCGCAGCAAGTCTAGCAACCCAGTAAGCGCCTCATTGCGCCTTCCCTCGGCGAGGGCGCGTTCCGGCGCGAGTCGTGGGCCCGTCGACCAAGCATCGGAGTCGAGCTTGGCTCGCTGCTCATGGCGCTCCAGACGCTCATAGACGGCAAGGGGGAGCAGAGTGAGAGCAGGCCCACCCCCGAGGTCACGCAGCGCATCTGCAGCCTGTAATGCCTCCGAGACGAGGTCGAGAGCGAGAGCGAGGGACAAGACACCAGCGTGGCCGACCACCAGCTGGGGATGAGCCCGCTGGATCTCTCGGTAGCGATGAAGCGCTTCGAGGGGCTGCTGCTCAGCGAGGGACTCCGCAAGCGCGAGGAGGGCCTCGGGGTGCGTTGGCCAACGTTGCGCTACTTCGCGCCACAAGACCAAGGCGTCTGCAGTGACGAGGGCGGAGGGCAATCGAGGCTCGCTGACGACGAGTCGTGCCACGGCGACGAGGGCGCTCGGCACGGCGGCGTACTCCTCGAGCAGCGTTCGTATGAGCTCCCGACGATCTCTACCGTGGTGCGAGGCGCCCACACCGGCGAGAGCCGCCTGTAGCAAGAGCGCATCGAGACGTGCGAGAGGGTCATCGCCGTCGATACTGGCAACAGCGAGCGATGGCACCGTGACGTTTCGGAATGTGAGACCGGCTACGGGGCTCGACGCCTCCGCCGAGGTCTCGCTCCACACGGGAACTCCTTGATGGTCGAGGAGGGCGATTTCCACGGCGTCCACCGGAGACTCCGCCACGACGAGCAACTCCAGCCGGTGATGACCAGGCTGAAGCTGAAGCTCCACCCTCGTCGTCGACTCGAGATCCTCGAACTCAGGGTTGCGCTCCGCGACCTGCACACCATCGAGCAGCACCCGCGCCCCTCGGTCGGATCGCAGATACAGAACGACATCACCGTCGGCGACAAAGCGCCCGGACAGCCGGAATATTCCGCCCGTGTGGCGCAGCGCCGGTTGATAGCGCCCGCCGACGGCGGTGCGCACCGCCGCCCACGAGGCCGGGAACGCCGCGCGCCCGCGGCCGGCGC
>JBMTAX010000395.1:0-3838 GCA_049429145.1 Myxococcota bacterium | reverse complement strand
CCGCTGACGCAGTGCAACAGCTCGAGCGTGCGGTGACGAGGCCCGAGCAAGGGGCCAAGGCGTGGCTGCTCCTCGGCATGGCACACGATGCTGCCACTGGGCCGCACGAGGCCATCGCCGCCTACCGACGCGGCGTCGAACGCCTGCCGAAGAGCCCAGAGCTGCACCACGAACTCGGCATGGCCCTGCTCGAGGCGGGTGCGCCGGAAGAAGCCGAGCGTGCCCTCGCCGCAGCCGTCGACCTGTCGCCGAACCACGCCGAGCGTCTGACCGATCACGCCTACGCGCTGTTGGTGCTCGGCCGCTACAAGCCCGCCCGCGCAGCCGCCCTGCGCGCGATCGACCTCGATCCCCGTTCCGCCGACGCTCTCTACAACTTGGGCGACGCAGAGGCAGCGCTCGGTGAGGAAAAACGCGCCCGTGACGCCTACGAGACCGCTCTCGAGCAAGACCCGCTGCATGTCCCCACCCTTTACCACCTCGGTCTCCTCGAGCTGGGTGCTGGCCGCCCCGAGGAGGCCGCACGGCGCTTCACAGAAGTCCTGCGCATCGACAAGGAGCACGCCCGGGCGAGGGTGAAGTTGGGGGTAGTCCTTGTGAGCCTCGGCGACGACAAAAGGGCCCTGCCGCTCCTCGAACAGGCTGTGCATACTGACCCCAACTTCGCCCAAGGCCACGCCCTCCTCGGTGACCTGGCGGAGAAACGCGGCGACTGGAAAGAGGCGCTGGGGCGCTACCGGAAAGTGAAGGCGCTCGTGCCGAAGAACCCGCAGGTCGATGCACGGCTCCAGGAGCTGGAGCAGCGCGCCAAGGGGAAGTAAGATGGGCTTTCTCGCTCGTCGACGCCGAGGGCCCATGACGCTGCTGTTGGCAACGGCGAGCCTCTTTGCCGCCGCTGCCCATGCGACCGACATCGAACCGCGACAGGTACGGTTTCGCATCGAACGACACGGGCTTCAATTCACAGCCCCCTGCAGCGCTCGCTTCTACCAGGGGAACGACGGCGAATCACAGCTCGCGCTCGAACACCCGGACGTCGAGGCCCCGGCGACGCTCCCGGCAGGTCGCTACGACGTCCTCGTCTCCTGCGCGAGTACAGAAGGCGTGCTCACCCGCGGGACCACCGTCGACCTGCGCCGCGGGGCCGGCACGATCCGCCTGCGCCTCGCCCCTGCCTTTTTGCTGGTGCGTGTTCTGCGTGATGGAAAAGAAGTCGCCGCCGACATCGTGATCCAAGACGAAGAGCGACGCGAGGTGCAGCGAGGACGCGACAAGATGGCGCTGCCCGTGCCACCAGGGTCGCTGCACATCATCGCGAGCGTGAACGTGGGCGAAGGAAGTCGGCCCCTCGTGAGCACGCGCACGGTGACAACGAGAGAGGGTCACAAGAGCGTCGAGACCTTCGACACGAGCGATGGCTCGCTCGTGGTTTTCCTGCGCGAGAACGGCAAGGCCGCTGCGGGTGCTTGTGTGCTGCGCCTTCCCAAAACGCGCACCGCGCTGCTCGAGCTTCGCGTCGGCCAAGAGCAGCGGGTTCCGCCTGGCACCTACGAGGTCGTCACCCAGCTCGAAAGCAGCCACGACTTTCGTGAAGGGGTCCGGCGCAACGTGGTGGTGCGCCCCGGCAAGACGACCCGCGTGTACAGCGACCACGTCACGGGGCGGCTGTCTCCGCGCGTCACCGAAGGAGGTCGCCCGCTCGATGATGATCGCCGCGCCGTCGTCGAACTCTTCCTCAGCGCAGCGCCCGATCCATTCAACACCCTCGCCCCTGGCGACGATGCGGTGCTCGCGCCGGGGACTTACCGGGTGATGGCCAGGCTCGATGGAGCTGCGCTCGACGACGGAACCGCTCCGTCTGCCGAGACCAAGGTGCGC
The DNA here is from genome assembly GCA_049429145.1 of Myxococcota bacterium. Classification (GTDB taxonomy): domain Bacteria; phylum Myxococcota; class UBA727; order UBA727; family CAYLZW01; genus JBMTAX01. Next base: position 1,960 of record JBMTAX010000395.1, on the reverse strand, counting down.
GTGTCGGCCAACGCCCGCACCGTCGCGCCGCTCGATCTCGATATTGCCCGGCTCGAAGTGCGTGCGAGCGTCGGGGGAGCGCCTCGGCCGCTGGCGGTGAGCCTGTTGCGGGGCGGTGCCGAGGTCCCCGTCGCGGCGAGCAACACCGACGATGCGGGTCTCGCTGTTTTTCGCCTGCCCTCAGGGAACTACCGCACTCGGGTCACCCTGCGCCTGCCCCAAGGTGACATCTCCGAGGAGGCCCCAGTCCGCCTTCGCAGCGGAAGCGTGACCAGACACCGCGTAAACCTCGCCCTCGGCGCCGCCACGGTGCAGGTGTTCGAAGACGGCGTCGCTGTATCGGCAAAGGTACAGTTTTTCCGGGCCGGCGCCGCAGCCCCTGCCCTCGTGGTAGGGGCCGGAGAAGAGGCGTGGCTTCCACCGGGGCGCTACAGCCTGTCGGTGCTGCGCAAAGGGGAAGACCACGCCTTCGCAGAGCTACAGGTCGTGGAAGGCCGCCACGTCGAGCGGCAGCTCGAGCTCTTGGTCACGAGCGACGACACCGGGGGGGCGCCATGACGACTCCGGCCCGTGTTTTTGTGACGGGAGCAAGCTCGGGGCTCGGCCATGGGCTCGCCCTCCATTACGCCCGCGAAGGCGCCGTCCTCGGGCTCGTCGCCCGGCGCGCGCCGCTGCTCGAGGATCTAAAGCGACAGTGTGAAGAGCGGGGCGCCGCCGCGTACATCTTTCCCGGCGACGTCGCTGACACCGCCCGCATGAAGGCGAGCGTAGACGAGTACCTGGCGCAGGCGGGGGGAATCGATCTCGTGATCGCCAACGCAGGGGTCGGCATCAAGAGCGCCTTGCTCGAAGGGCGGGCCGACGAGGTGGCGTGGCTAATGGGCATCAACGTCGTGGGCGTCACGAACACGGTGGTCCCTTTCGTGCCCGCGATGGTGCGCCAGGGTTCGGGCATCCTCGTGGCCATGGGCTCGGTGGCAGGTCATCGAGCGGTGCCCGGCCGCGCTGCCTACGCGGCGTCGAAGGCCTGTGTGAAGACCTTCATGGACGGTCTGCGCATGGACTTGGCTGGCACGGGCGTGCACGCCATGACCCTCATGCCGGGCTTCGTCGACACTCCGCTGACCAAAGACAATCCACAGATGTTCTTCGTCCTCGACGTGGACACGGCGGTGACGGCCATGAGCGCAGCCATCGAGGGTGACAAGCGAACGTACACTTTCCCGTGGCAAATGCGGCTGCTCAGCGGCGTCATGAAGGTCGCGCCCGAGGGTGTGCTGCGACGGCTCTCGCCGCGCTCACGCACAAGGTCAAGCCGATGAGCGCCCCGACCCTCCTCCCCCGCTGGTTCGCGGTGCGCGCAACGAGGCTCTCCTCGCTTGTCGTGGAGGCTATGCTTGAAACCCACGGGCATGAGGGGCTCGCGCACCGCCTCGGCGAGGCGGCCTTCGCTGCCTCTCTCCAGGACTTGCTCGGCATCCCGCAGACCGTTCCCGTCGATGAGTTGCTCACGCTCCTCGAAATGGACCTCCAAAAAGAACACGTCCGCCTCGGGCTGCGCCTCGACGCCCAGAAGCAGACGCTGACCCTTGGTGACGGACGGGCCTTCCCTGTGTTCGCCATCGACGACGTACGGGTGATTCGCCTCCACGCGCCGCGGCGTCCCGTCGTCGAGCCTGCCCGCCACCTCGGCGCTGCAATGATGGTCGCGCGGGGCGCTCGTAGCCCGATTCTCGACGCCTTAGAGCCCCTCTCCCCCCCGACGGCGTCGCGCACGCGGGCCTCGTTGGCGCTGCTCGGCGCTCTGATCGCGGGGCCTGCGCCCCAGGCAGACCTGCTGCGATTAACCCTGGGTTCTATCGACGGCGAGCCTCTCGGGGTCTCGCTGGTGCTCTACGACGAGCTGATCGCCGTACTGGAACGTCTGCTCCACGGACCTGGTCGAAAGCGGAGCTGCAGG
>JBMTAX010000394.1:0-3843 GCA_049429145.1 Myxococcota bacterium | reverse complement strand
CCCGCGAAGAAGTCGACAACCAAGAAGACCGCGGCCAAGAAGGCGACTGCCAAGAAGGCGACTGCCAAGAAGACGGCTGCCAAGAAGACGGCGGTGAAGAAAACTGCCTCGTCGACCGCTGGGTCAGCCGGCAAGACGGCTGCCAAGAAGAAGACGACGAAGAAGGCGGCGGCGAAGAAGGTGGCGGCGAAGAAGGTGGCGGCGAAGAAGACCGCGACGAAAAAGTGAGCCGGTGGCTGAGAAACAGGGTCGCCTGCTTTGCTGAGGTGCGAGGCCCATGCGGGCGGGGCGAAGGCGTGGCAACCTGGATCTCGAAGAGGCAGGAGTTTCCTTGGCTCACCGCTGGGCCAGGGTCGTGACGTCGAGACGCCAGGAAAATTCCGGGTTGTGCAATGTGACCGCACCGCGTTGACAGCGTCGTTCCCTGACCGAAGGTAACGCGGGCACAGAGCGCGTGACGCCTACCCTCTCAGAGGAGAGGATGAGGCGTGAAGGAGTTCCTGATGACGCAGAAGCACACTCCGAGGTGGAGCGCGAAGCTTTCCTCCTTCTGGCTCGCCCTCGTGCCCTTCGTGCTCTCTACTGCCGTCCGCGCCGAGCAGCCGAGCCGGGTCTACTTGAATGGTGTGGCGGCGCCCGTGTTCTTCAACGATGGAGACAGCTTTCGGGTTCTCGAAGGCCCGCTCAAGGGCACCAAGGCCCGACTCGCGGGGTTCAATACGCTCGAGAGCTTTGGCCCCGTACACCAGTGGGGCACCTGGACTTACAAAGAGCTGTCAGTGCTGTCGAAGATGGCCACTTACAATGCACGCCGAGGGGTGTGGCACTGCGATTCGGATCTGAGCCGTGACAGCTACGGGCGCATTCTTTGGCACTGCAAAGACCTCGCAGCAGACCAAGTACGGAAGGGGCTCGCGCACGCCATGAGCGTCACCTCAGAGCCCGCGGAGGCGTATTTGCTCGAGGCCCAGCGGGAAGCCATCGCCAACCGACGAGGCATGTGGGCCCACGGGGTGCCCTCGCTCCTGCTGACGTCGCTCCATTCGGTATCAGAGGGCGGCGGCAAAGACGGGCGCACCTACAACCGCGTGGTCTCTACCGTCGATGGACACTCCGAGCCCTGGCTTCACAAAGACCATTACGGAGAGTGCCAAGCCGTATGCGCGAAGGTGCGCCGTATCTCGAATGAAGAAGCGGATCGCGTGGTCGCTGCGCTCATGACCGACGAGGAATGGCACCGAGATCTCGAGGGCCTGAGCACCGACGAGAAGCGACGGCTGTTCGAGAGTTTCTTGTCCCATGAGATCAGCTACAAAGACACGCCACGCAGCACCCGGATGAAAGAGACGTTGCAGCGCCTCGAGAAAGAGGGAGCGCTCAAACCACAAGCGCCTGTCGACGACTCGTGCCACATCTACGTGGACTTTCGTCGACGATTCGGCGGCGGAAAGGCTGTTTGCCTCCGCTGAGCCACGGCAGGCTCGTCGCCGTTCGGGCAGTGTTCGGTCACGCCCCTCCTGTACTCGCTCCCCTGCCCACGCCCCTCTCGCAGTTTGAGCACGCCATGACCATTCTCCCCCTGAAGGCCTCACCTCTGCGCGCCCTGGCGCTCGTGCTCCCTCTCGCGGCGACCGCGTGCGAGTACCAAATGCCAGTGCGCCCTGTCCTTGGCTACGAATCGGACCCAGTGTCTTGCACCGACCGCCTCGACAATGACGGTGATGGCGCCATCGATTGCCAAGACCCTGATTGCTGGGTGAACTCCAATGAGTGCGGTGTCATCGTCGACCCTGGCGCCGACCCGGTGCCGGAAGATTCCTACGAGACCTGCACCGACTTCATCGACAACGACCTCGACGGCAACTTCGACTGCACCGAGCGGAGCTGTCAGGCCATCAGCGAGACCTGCTGCGTCCTCGAATTCGACGATGACAGCTGCAGCGACGGCATCGACAACGATGGCAATGGATTCGCCGATTGCGAAGACTTCGGCTGTCGCAACGGCCGCTTCGTCACCGTGTGCTCCGAGGACAGTGACGACAGCTGTGCCGATGGCAAGGACAATGACGAAGATGGCGAGATCGATTGTGCCGACAGTGGGTGTGCCGCAACAGCGGGTTGCACTGAGATTGTATGCGACGACGGTATCGACAACGACGGTGACGGCCTAGCTGATTGCGAGGATCCAAGCTGCGCCGCTGTGCTCGAGAGCTGCCGCACCCCGGAAGTGTCACTCGAAGCCTGCAGTGACGGCGTCGACAACGACGGCAACGGGTACACCGACTGCGGCGACTTCTCTTGCTCGCGCTCCGATGACAGCGTGATTGAGAGCTATTGTGCTGGGCTCGCTGAAAATACCATCGAGAAATGCAGCGACGGCATCGACAATGACGGCAACGGCTTCGTCGACTGCAGCGACTTCTCATGCTCGCGCGCCGAAGACGCCGCGGTGAAGGAGCTCTGCACCTCTTTGTCAGAATCGGGCGCAGCAAAATGCAGCGACGGTATCGACAATGATGGTAACGGCTTCGTCGACTGCGCCGATTTCTCCTGTTCCCAGGGCGAAGACCTCGCTGTGGTAAACCGCTGCCTCGAGCTCGGTGAGAACACCTACGAGAAATGCAGTGATGGCATCGACAATGATGGCAATGGCTTTATCGACTGCGCTGATTTCTCCTGTTCGCAGGCAGATAGCTTGTCGACGAAGAGCGCCTGCGACGAGACGGCGGTGGAACCGGCGGCGATCAACGCAGTGTGCAGCAACGGTGTCGACGAAGACCGCGATGGGTTCGTCGACTGCGATGACTTCGACTGTGCCTACAACCCCGCTGTCACAGTCTGCGCCGGTAAGGCGCGCCCATGCGAGTGAGTCTTTCCCACAGCGAGGCCCATCAGCGGCCCCTTCACCTCGAGCCCAGAATGCGTCTCTCCCCTTTTTTCCTCGTCGCTAGTCTCTGGACCCCCGCCGTTCTTGCGGCGCCCGACGGCGATACAGCAGCCCTGCCCGGCGAGCCGTCGGCTGTCGAAAACTGCAGCGATGGCATCGACAACGACGGGGACCTCGTCCCCGATTGCGGTGACTCCGATTGTAAGTCGGCGGAGAACTGCCAGCCCGATGGTCAGCCTGAGAGTTCCTCAGCGCGCTGCAGCGACTGGATCGACAACGACAAAGACGGCGCCATCGATTGCGACGACCTCGAATGTGAACGCACGAGCGCCTGCCGCGGGAGCTGGGAAGGTGACCTCTCGGGCCCGGGCACGAAGGGCGACGGTCAAGCCGCATCTCAGGGAGCCGCCGCCTCCGGCGGGGCCGACCGCGCCGCCTTCGCTCCCGAGACAGAGTCGGCCGACTCAGCTGACGGAGTGGGTTTTGTCGGCGTGCGTTTCGGCGTCGTCGCCAGCATCGTGCAGAGCCTCTCCTTCGACAATGTTGACGTCGCCGACTCCTACCAGGGCACGCTCGACACTCGCATCAACGTGTTGCAGCTGCGCGCCTTCGGCAACCTGCCCCTCGTCGAGGATAGTTTCTTCCTCATCAACGTCCGGGGCGAGCGCTCGCCGCGCCTCACCTACGCGATGTTCCAGTTCCCCCTCGGCGGGGGCCACTACATGAACTTGAACAGCGGCGGCGGCACCCTGTCGAACCAGCTCATCATCTCCGCCTCGAAGCAGCCCCTGCTCGAGCCTGCCTTCTACGTGTTCAGCGCCTTCGAGCAGGGCAACGGTGCGGCGGTGGAGCTTCATGGACCCATTTTGGCAGGGTGGCTGCGCTATCGCGTGTACGCCGCAGGTGGCGCCGGCTTCAGCTCCGGCAACATTGGCGGGCGCTACTTCACCTTCGAC
>JBMTAX010000393.1:0-3843 GCA_049429145.1 Myxococcota bacterium | reverse complement strand
GGGGTGGGGCCAGAGGGGACGCCCCCTGGGCGGGGGTTGATGCCGCGATATCTCCGCTCTGCTCGGCGTGGACGATGATGCGGCCGAAGCTGTGTTCAACGGCGAGCAGAGTGAGCAAGTGGTGGCCGACAGGCGCCAGATGATCGTGCCCTGGTGCAAGCGGCTTTCTCCTGACCCCAAGAAGGGTGGGGCCGCACTGCGCTGCAAAACGGGAAGGCGGCATCAAGCGCGGACGATGGCGGGCGATGCCCGTAGCTGATCTCGGCACACAGCGTCTGTGCGTCGCGCTGTGTCTCCATCGACTCGCGGCGCCGACATTCTCACACGGAGCGCGTGGGTGTCGCCGGGGAAGCATTTGCCAGGGTGGGCAGAGGCACGACACCCGCTTCGCTTCGCTCCGCTGCGACGGACGAGACGCCACCTGCGGGTGGGACCGACACTTGGCCAGAACCGCAACCCGGTCCGTCATGACGGCCGCGGAAGGCGCGATGAAGGAAAAGCGCGACAGGAGCGTGACGGAAAAAAGAAACGCTCCCGTTGCGGGGAGCGTTTCTGGCGGGGTGGACGGGACTCGAACCCGCGGCCTCCGGCGTGACAGGCCGGCGTTATAACCAACTTAACTACCACCCCTCATATGAGAGTCGCCGTCGAGCGATGAGGGGTTCCTATCGGGTCAGAGGTGCACTCGTCAACTGGGATCTTCACTCCTTGCGAACGAAGATCGTTTTTTGGGCTGCCCTACCCTTCGTCGTCTTCCTCACGGTTCGTAGCTGCGCGCCGTGCGCGACGCTCCCGCCGCAGACGCTTACGCTCGACCGCAATCTCTCGAGCGGCCTGCTGGCGTGCGCTGGGCGGGCGGCCGGGGAGCGCTGCTTGCTCCACGTGATGCTCCTCGAAGCCGCCAGGACTCTCGCCGAGCTCGAAGATGGTGACCTCACGTTGGCCTCGCTCGCCAAGCCGGAGGGGCATCACCGCAGCGCCGATACCCGCACCGACGTACACAGCGCCCTCCTCGAGGTGGCCCCTGCGGCATCCGTAGAGACCGTGCACATAGCGATGACCGAAGACCCGACCGAGGGTGAACTCATGCAGGCGGGCCACTGTGATCTGTCCCCCGTGGGTGTGCCCTGCGAGTACGAGGGGGACGCCTTTTGCCCAGAGCGGCCCGGCCATTTCCGCGATGTGGCTGAGCGCTACCGTCGGCAGGGAGCGATCGAGCCCGCGGGTGGCACGCTCCACGTCCGCGTGGCCCGTGTACGCATCGTCGAGGCCCACGAGTTGGATGCGTTCATGTCGCACGGTGATGACAGTGTGAGCGTTCTCCAGCAGCTCTGCACCTGCTCGCAGCAGCGACCATTTAACGTCGTCGGCGCCAGACCAGTGGTCATGGTTGCCAAGCACGGCGAAGACCGGCGCATCGAAGGAAGCCACCACCTCCTCGAGCTGGTCCAGGTATTGATGGCTGTGACACACGAAATCACCGGTGAGCAAGACGAGGTCAGGCTGTGCGAGGTTCGCAAGCCGCACGGCCTCAAGTTGCACGCGAAAAGGCGTGACCCTGCCGACGTGCTGATCGGTGAGGTGGGCGACCCTGAGCGGGGTAGACATACGCTCGGAGTGATGCACGTGCCCCGCGAACCAGCGCAGCGCGATGCGCCCCTTGCTGAAGGGCTCTGTCGCCTTGCCGAGCAGGGCCTCGATCTGGCGATCGAAGTCGGGAGGAGGCGGCGCCGCGCGCGGGTCAGTCATCACCCTCATTGTAGGAGCAACAGGCACGGCGACCAGTGCGAGGCGACACACTGTGTGGCCGGGCCTGCGTTGTCACGGGCAACGAAACCATGCCCGCAACAGTCCTTCGAAACCTTGCCGATCCTCCATGCGGGCCTCGGGATGCCAGAGCCCCACGCGCAGGGTGCACCCGTCGTCTTCCGACCAGGGCCACAGACACGCGAACACGGTAGCGGGGGCGAGGACGTCGCCACAGAAGACCTTCTGGTTCCGTTCGAGGCCACCCGCCCACATGACAAGGTCTCGCTGGGCGCGGCTCGCGACGCTGAAGCCGTCTCGGTCCAGATGGTGGGGCAGCTCTGCACGCAGCACTGCTTCAGCCCTCGACACCTCAGCGCCGTCTATAGACGCGCTGACGGCGCAATAGACCGCATCGAAGTGGAAGCGGAGCGACAGAGCCTCAGCGAGGCTCGTGCAGAGGGGCTCGTGACGCTGGGCAGAGGGGAGCAGCGGCGAAGTGGTCATGGTGCGAGGGTACGTCATCGATGCGTGGAGAGGAAAAGTCTACCAATGACGTCATGGCTCGTCGGGCGGCGTACCCACGCAGCGCTGCGGTGAAGGCCGTGTACAGTCTTTGGTGAAGGATTCGCCGGCTCTGCGCGCCAAGAGAAAGTCGACGATTTCAGGCAGCGACCACACCGTGGCAGGCACGTGCTTCGCCCCGGCACATTCGAGCCCGCGCAGCGGCATACCCTCTTCGCACAGCGACACGAATGCCTCCTCCTCGAGGGGGGTGTGCACCAGGGAATCGAGTTCTCCGAGCACGAACAAGATTCCGTAGGCGTCGTCATCATCGTGACTGCGAGGGACCGACGTGGTGGTGAGACCGTTCTCGGCGAAGAGGCAGCCGAAGGGGTCTTGGTCACGTAGCGCGTCCGCGGCCGCCGCTTGCAGCAGGTTTTCGGTGAAGAGGTCCTCGAGGCTGACCTCGCCTGAGATGGCATCGCCTGGGTCGCAACCTGCGGCCAAGGCCAACGGAACGTCCTCGTTCCACGGGGAGAGCAGCGCCTCGTTGAGCTCCATGCTGTACCAAGGGGCTGACGCCCCCAGCATCGCGACGACGTTGCCAGTGGCATCGACCTGCTCGCGCAATGCGCGCGTCGCCTCACCGAGCAAATCAGCGGGCGGCACCGTGGCGACACCGCCGAGAAGCCGCAGTTCTCGTGCGTAGTAGGGCTGCAAGCGATCAACCCACAACGCCGCGTGTCCGCCTTGGCTCCCCCCGAAGTATACGACCTCGGGTGAAGGCCGCAGGTTGCCAAGCACATCTTCACCAAGCCTCGCGGCCGCCCGCACAGCGTCGAGAGAGGCGATCGCCGTCGCCTGGCCGACGAGATACGGATGTAGAAATCCTGTCGGTTCCCCGAAGGCTTTCAAGCCGAGGTAGTCGGGCGCAACGACAAAGAACCCGAGCGAGGCAAAGTACTGCGCAAGCACCGGCGCACCCTCGGTAGCGTCAACGCTGCAGCCGTCGGTGAAGCCCTGCGTCCCGTGCAGGAAGAGCAGAAAAGGAACATCCCGCTCGTCGTCGTACAGGCCCGTAGGCCACGCGACCAGGGCAGTGGCGTCGACGAGAACACCGCGATCTTGGGTCTGATAACGCATCATGGTCGAGCTCGCGTCGAAGACCGGTCGGGCCGGCACGACGAGCCCCGCCGTCTCGGCGAGGCCCTCGAGTAAGGATGCCGTGCGAGAGGAGACCTCGGTGTGGTCCACCACCTCGCCGATGCCCTCGCGCCGCCAAGCGTAGGCAGGCTGTCCACACCGCGCTGGTGCTCTGGCGAGAGCATCAGAGGCGTCCGTACCGCCGACAATGGGGGGTGGAAACGTCGTCGGCCTCAATGGCGGTTCGCTCGGCTCGGGCGAACAAGAGAGGACAAGGGAGAGCCACACGGGTACGCGATGACGTCGGGAAATGCGGACCATAGAAGAAACGAAGCCTCCCTCGTTCACTTGTCGTCGTCAGCAGAGTCCTTCGCCCGACCGGACACGTTAGGCTTTGGAGCGTTGGCTGCTCAGGCGCATGGCAAGTTCTACCGCGACGCACGCGCTGCC
>JBMTAX010000392.1:0-3857 GCA_049429145.1 Myxococcota bacterium | reverse complement strand
TGCTCCCCTCGAGGTGATTTTCGAAGAGCAGCGGCACTTCGTAGACCGCGTGCGTTACTCCTGCGGCTCCCAACTCCACAAGCCGCTTCGCTGCCAGGTCCTTGACCACCGGATGGACTATCTCGTTCAGAGCTGCGCGGGCCGCGGGGTCTGCGAAGACCACCTGACCGAGCCGTTCCCTGCGCAAAGCCCCGGTGTCGTCGCACATCTCCTGGCCAAAGCGTTCGACGATGGCACGCAGGCCTTCACTTCCGGGGGACACTGCGTCGCGGGCAAGGTCGTCCGCGTCGATCACGTGGACCCCCTTCGCCCGCAACATCCGACCCACAGTGCTTTTGCCGCTGGCGATTCCCCCGGTGAGCCCGATGACCTGCATGGCAACACGCTCACCCGCTCTAGCGTCCCCGCACAAGAGGTTGACGTCGATTTTTGCCGTATCTCCACGACATCTCCTGCGCACGATTGTGCTCATGGGCTACACTCCGCGCCCATGAAGTGGACCTTCGTGTCGTTGAGCGCCCTGCTGGGCATCGTCGCGTTCGTGCTTCCGGCCATGCAGGACGCCCGCGCGGGTGCGGTCGTCGAGCACGACTTCATCGGCGCCGAGAGCTGCCGTGGTTGCCATCAGCAGCAGTTCGAGCAGTGGGCTGCGGGACCTCACGCGCGTGCGCTGGCTTCCCTGTCTGAGCGAGAGCGCCAAGACAAGCGCTGCCAGCAGTGCCATACCATGGTCCCCGACGACGGAGACCCGGCCCTCCAAGGTGTGCAGTGTGAGGCCTGTCATGGCCCCGGGCGTCATTACGCGAAGGAGTGGGTCATGCGCGACAGCGAACTCCGGCAACACCTTCAGCTCGCCACGCCCGACGAGAAGACCTGCACGCGTTGTCACACAGAGAGTGCGCCGTCTCTCACGCCGTTTGTGTACCAGGAGAAGTTGGAGAAGATCCGGCACTGGGGCAAATAGCCGTAGCGCCTGTTGAAGCGCGCCTAAGTCGTTAGGCTCACGGCGCGCCCGAAGCGATGAGTAGAGATGAGTGAGGTGGCGCGGCATGCGCGCTGTTTTTTGCCGATGGCGGCCAGACCGAAGGACGAGCAGGGGTCATGAGAGACAACCAACCCGATGAACTCGACCCCGAGGGCGGGGCTGTTGAGGAACCCCGCACCGGTGGAGCGCTCTTCGCCTCCTATCGTTCGTTCTGGCGCTTCTTCTGTTCTTTGCGACTCACCGTCGTCGTCCTCATTCTGCTGGCTGCAGGGTGTGTCGTCGGTATGTTCTACGACCAGACACTCACCCTCGAGGAGCATCGCGCCGCGTGGTCGAGTGCACGATGGAAGCTAGAACTCTTCACCTTCCTCGAGCTGAACGACGTGTTTCACTCGTGGTGGTTCGGCATTGTCATCCTGTTGCTCGCGCTCAACCTCATCGCTTGTTCCATCGAACGTCTGCCGCGCATCTGGATCGATATTCACAACCCCCATCGACACCTGACCGATGAGCAGCTCCGCGGAATTCGTCACCGGTATCAGGTGACGCTGCCGAACGAGGAGCGTGAACGCGTACAGACGGCGCTTGGCCTGCTCTTCCCTCGCGGTGACAGCTTTCACGAGGAGCGCGGCGAGGCTTCTTTCGCGTTCCGAGAGCGGCACCGCTACGCGCGTACGGGCGTCTATGTCGTGCACGTCGCCCTCCTCATCATCATGTTCGGCTCCATGGCGACCACCGCACTCGGTATCGACGGGATGATGATGATCGTCGAGAACTCTCGCGGTCGATACGTGAGCGTTCGCGGGGCCGGTGGCCTCACCTACAAGCGAGACCTGGGTTTCGAGGTGCAGTGCGACGATTTCCGATTGAAGACCTTCATCGACGGCGCGCCCATGGACTTCGAGTCCGACCTCAAGATCTTCGAACCCTCGCTTCCGGGCCAGCCCGTCCGGGAGAAGACCATCCAGGTCAATGACCCCCTCGAGTACAAAGGCTTTACGTTTTACCAAGCGAGCTACAACCCGATCCCCGGCGACCAGCTCGTACAACTCGACATTCATCCGCGCGGGGCACCGAAGCCCGAACAGCCCTTCGTCGTCGCCCTCGGCGACCGCGTGCAGATGCCTGACGGCGTGGCTTTCGTCCCCGTCGAGATCATCCGAGAGTACGGCGGACTTGGGGCTGCGGTGCGCGTGCAGAAGTTCCTGCCCGACGGGACGATGACCACCTTCGTGGTTTTCCGCAGCTACCCAGAGTTTGACGCGCAGGTGCGCCGGGGCGAATACATCGTCGGGTTCCGCGGGTTCGACCAACAGTATGCCACGGGTATCCAGGTAGGGCGGGTGCCGTTCATCGAGGCTGTCTTCGGCGGCTTCGTGTTGATGTTCCTGGGCATGTACATGGCGTTCTTCATGAGTCACCGGCGTTATTGGGCGAGGCTGCGTTCGCTGGGCGACGGGCGGCTCGAGCTGACGGTGGCGGGGGCTGCACGGAGACACCAGTATGCGTTCGAGGAGGAGTTCGCCCAGATTCGAACCCGTCTGGAGACACTCTTCGGCAAGGACGACAAAGCCGCGCGGGCGAGGGCGCTGCGCGACGAGCGCGCGCGCGCACGTGGCGGACGCCAGCGACCCGAGCAAGACGGCGCCGCCTCTGCACAGGCGCCCGTGCGGTCAGCGCCCGACACGGAGAGCGAGCGCGAGTGAGACGCGGTTTGCTACCCTATAGACACGGTTTGATGGCGGCAATCCGCCGCGGGTGAGGGTGAGATGGGCAGTACGTTGTTCTACAACTTGTGTGCGGCAGGGTACGCGACCGCGCTCTTCCTCTACATCTTCAATCTCGCCGGCAAGAGAGCGCGGGTCCGCAAAGCGGCGACCGTGACCACGTCCCTTGCGTTCCTGATGCAGACCGTTGGCATGCTCTTTCGCTGGCATGAGGCTGGGCTCGTGGAGGTGGCGGCTGTCGAGCGCGCACAGGACATCAAGCTGGGCGGTGCGTCTTACTTCGTCATCTACTCACAGCATCCGCCTTGGTCGAACCTGTACGAGATCATGGTCTTCATGGCCTGGGGCGTGGTGCTCGTGTACCTCGTGAGCGAGGTCAAATGGCGGATTCGACTCGCCGGCGTCTTCAGCCTCGTCATTGCGCTTACGTCACTCGGGCTCGCATCTCTGACCACCGACGCCACCATCAAGCCTCTCGTGCCGGCGCTGCAAAGCTGGTGGATCATGATCCATGTCATCAGCTCCGCGGTGGGATACGCTTGTGGCGTCATGGGGGCGGTGCTCAGCCTGCTTTTCCTCGTGAAAGCGAAGGAGCGCGTCTCGTTGAATGCCGTGGGTGCAGGCACGCTGTTTACCAGCGCGCTCGTCTTCCTCGTCCTCGGCCGGGGCTTTGAGCTGCTGACCACTGCTGAATATCGCGTGAAGCTGCTCGGTACTATCGAGGGGCAGCTTGAGACGGTGGGACGTGTCGTCGACGGCCGCTTTCATCCCTACTATGTGCCGTCTCCCCTCGTGGGCCAGCTGTTGTTCCTCAGCGTCGTGCTGTGCCTCGCGGGCGGAATCTTTCTCTCGATGCGACGCGGGGACAACGGTGGTACCCCGCGAGGCAAGACGCTGTACGCGTTCCTCGCTGCATTCGTCGTCTCGTTGGCGACGGTGGGCCTCATCGTCGTCAATGCCTTCACGCAGACCGACGTGCAGCTTCCTCCCGAGGTGGCCCAGCAGCTGACCCACGGAGCCCCTCCTCCGTGGCGCCTCCACATCGCTTCAGCCCAGTGGGACCTCGCCCTATTCGGCATCATGGTGGGTGCCCAGTTGTTCATCGCGCTCGCGATGCTTTTCCCCGAGCGCATGCGGGGCCTGTT
>JBMTAX010000391.1:0-3877 GCA_049429145.1 Myxococcota bacterium | reverse complement strand
AACATTGTCACTGCCCATGAGAATCGACCTGTATCGGGCGGTTTTGGCCGGTCTTCCGCGCTCTCCTTGGTCGCTCTCGGGGTGTCCCTCGCCTGCGCGCCCGAAAACTGGTGGCCGCCAGTGCTTGCTTCCATGGTCGCCGGGGGGGCTGGTTGCGTCGTCGCAGTTGCGGCGCTCCTGCGTCACAAAGAAGTGTTCTTTCCAAAGGGGACTGCCCATGGCTGAACCAGCACCTGAGGTCGGATTGCATTGGGATGAGGTGGATGGCACCCGCACCGGCGTCGCCGTCCTTACCTTGCAGCGCCAGGAGCGGATGAATGCCCTCACCGTCTCCATGGGGGCAGCCTTCGAAGTAGCCATCGGCTCGCTGGCCATGGAGCCTGACCTCCGCGCGGTCGTTTTGACGGGCGCTGGTAAGGCGTTCTCGGCGGGGGGGGACCTCGACTTTCTGGAAGAACGGGCGGCCGCTTCGCCGCAGCACAACAGCGAGGAGATGCGGGCGTTTTATCGGCGTTATCTCAGCGTGCGGCAGTTGCCTGTGCCCGTCCTCGCGGCCGTGCAAGGTCCTGCCATCGGCGCCGGACTGTGTCTTGCTCTCGCGTGTGATGTGCGCATCGCGGCAACGAAGGCAAAGTTGGGCTTCACTTTCGTCTCCCTCGGGCTCCACCCCGGCATGGGAGCCACTTTCTTTCTGCCGGCATTGGTGGGCCCTCAAGCCGCGAGCCGTTTGCTCCTCACGGGGGATGTCATCGACGGGGAGGAGGCTGCGCGCCTCGGTCTCGTATCCGAAGCGGTTCCCGACGCAGAGACGTTGGAAGTCACCCTGGCCTATGCGCGACGCATGGCGGCCGCCGGTCCTGTGGCCGTGCGGAGCCTGGTCCGTTCCCTTCGCTTGCAGGACGAGAGGGGACTCGAACAGGCCCTTTGGCGCGAGGCAGACGCTCAGGCGCAATGCTATGCGACGAGCGATTTCCTTCGTGGGATCAGTGCTTTGCGTGACAAAAGCAAAGCAAAGTTTGAGGGTCGCTAGGCCAGTTGTCCACAATGTGGGTTTGCCGGGGGAAATGGGAAATCCTTTTTCCTTCGGCAGCTTGCCATTCTTCCTTCGAGCGTGCGGCGGTCCCTAGAGACGGCCTCGCCCTACAGGCGCATGCCCTGCAGGCAGGACGCGGTGCGGTCGTTTTTTTGGAGCCTCGCCCGAATGCGTGTACGTCTCCTGTCGCCGGTGGGGGCCACCGGTCGCCAAGGAGCCGTCATGAAGGTCCGTTGTGAGAGCTGCACCGCCAGGTACGAAATCCCCAGCGAACGCGTGCTCGGCCGTGTGCTGAGGGTGCGATGCTCTCGCTGCCAGTACGTCATGCACGTGGTGGGTCCCACCGACGCCTTCGACCCGTCATCTGACCCGCTGCCGCCGACGTTGACCGGGGTGCGTGCGTTCGACGCTGCATCAGCTGCCATGCCTTCCGCAGGACCGAGCCCGCTCGAGGCCCAGCCCCTGTGGTGGGCGGCCGTCGGAGGCAAGCCTCACGGTCCTTATACACGCCAGGAAATCTTTGCGCTCATCGAGCGGGGCGACATACACGCGCGCACGCGCCTCTGGCGCGCCCCCTGGGGCGAATGGGAGCGAATCTGCGAGCATCCCGCGCTGCGATGGGCCTACGAACGCGTGGTGGCGCAGCTAGGGCGCGACGTCGCCGCGCTGCACGGCGAGGGACAGGCCGATGCCTTCGCTGCAGCGGGCCTCGTCCGGGACGGCGAACACTACTTCCCCGATCCCACGTTGAAGAGCGGCTGGGTGGTGCTCGACGAGGAGACCCAACGATATCTCGACACTTGCGCCAAGCGCGGTTGGGGTTTGACCCTCGCCGAACAACGGCAGCTCGAGCCTGAGGACCTCGTCGCCCACCGACGAGCCACTCGTCCGTCGGTGGCTCCGGCGCTCGCAGCGGCCTGCGCGGCACTCCTGCTTGGCTTTGGGGGCACGGTGCTCTTCCTCGAGGGCACTTTGGGGCGTCTGCTGTCCTGAGGGCGGTTTTGGCCCCTTCTGCGGTGGCCTCCTCTGCGGAGACGGTGTAAGCCCCTCGTGGCCGGACGACCATCGTCATTCGGCGTCGGGCTCGAGAGCGCACCTTTCGCGCGCCACCGGGCCATAGAGGCTCTCATGTCTGCTTCCTCCTCATGGGTTCGAGCCGTTGTCCTCGTGTGTGCGCTCGGTGCTGGCGCGGAAGCGCGGGCGGGCTACTATATGGAGCACGAGGCCGTGCTGCCGAATCCGCAGACCATGCAGCCGCAGCGCAGCACGGTGCGGTCATGGCATGAGGGGCGGCGCTTCAAGCGCCAGACCCCCATGACCAACGAGTTCGTCATCATCGACCTCGACAAAGGCGAAGTAGTCGGCATCAACGAGGACCTGCGCACGTACTGGCGGATGCCCTCCGCGCGCTACCATCAGGTCTCTCTCATGTCGCTGATGGTCATGGGGGTCACCCCGACCGCCGACGGTGGCATCGCCACACCACCGGGATTGTTCAAGAAGACGGGGCAGACCGCCGAGATCGCTGGCCGCAAGGCGTACGAGGTCGAGGTGCAAGGGAAGCTTCCCCCTGGCATGCGTACGACGTTCTGGCTGTCTACCGAGGTGCCGTTGCCTATGGCGCGCATGGTCGAGCAACTCAACTTCGCCCTGGGCGAGCCGAAGCATCCAGGCTTCCAGGACCTATTCGCGCAATGGCGCAGCCTCGAAGGCTACCCCGTGCAGAGCATCACCTCCATGCGCTTCCCCCAAGGCGGCGTCATTACCACCAGCGAGACGCTGGTGCTTTACCGCGACGAGAAGGTGTCTCCGTCGGTCTTCGAGGTCCCGAAAGGCTACTCCATGACCACTGACCCCATCACCCTCGCGGAGCAAGCCTTGCAGCAGGCAAAGCAGGGGCAGCCTCCGGCGGGGCTCAGCGCTCCGCTTGTGACTCCACCCGCCCAAGGTCGTTGACCCCGGGGCTTGCTCCTCGCTACACGTTCGTCCGGCGCGCGTGTCGCCGCTCTCAGAAGGTGGTGTCGCTCATGGCCAGAAACATCGTTGTGATTGGGGGCGCCCTCGGGGGACCGGTCGCGGCCGCTCGGGCCCGAGGCTTCGACGAGACCGCGCGCATCACCCTGCTCGAACGTCTCCCCAGCGTGAGCTGGGTACAGGCTGACCTGCGCTATCACCTCGAGGGGAAGGTGCAGCGGCTCGATGAGCTCGATCAGGAGCGCGAGAACTTCTTTGAGCGCCGTCATCGCATCGAGGTACGGACCTCGGTGGAGGCCCTGTCCCTCGACGTGGATGCGCGTCGGGTTTTGGTGCGTGATGTCGAGAGTGGCAGCACCGAGCGACTGCCTTTCGACGCGGTCATCTTCTCCGGAGGGGCACAGGTCACGTGGCCCAACATTCCGGGCCTCGACGGCAGGGCCGAGGGGTGCACGGGCTTCCGCAACTGGAATGACCTGCAGGGCATCCGCGACGCCATGGCTGCGGGGGCGAAGCGCGCCGTGGTGCTCGGATGTGGTCACAATGGACTCGACGCTGCCGAGGGCCTGCTCGCCGCAGGCTTCGACGTAACCGTCGTTGAGCGTGGGGGGCGCATCCTCCCGACGCTGTCGGTGCCCGCATCGTTGGCGGCCGCGCACGCGCTGCGTGCCCGTGGGGTGAACCTGCGCCTCCGGGAGGCGGTGACGTCGGTAGAGGTGCTTCCTCAAGGGCGACGGGTGCTCACCCTGGCGTCTGGCGGCAAGCTCGAGGCAGACCTTGTCGTGGTGTGCACAGGCATGGCCCCCCGCACCCGTCTCCTGGCGGAGGCCGGCGCCTCCTTGAATCCCGACGGCTCCGTGCGGACCGATG
>JBMTAX010000390.1:0-3881 GCA_049429145.1 Myxococcota bacterium | reverse complement strand
CGCCGGCGAGCCTCACCGATCGCCTCGGCGGCGCCGAGCCCCTTGGCCCTGCCCTGGCCTGCGGTCCGCTGCGGGTGAAGGCAAAACGAGTGTACGGCGACAAGACCCTCCTCGTGGGGGATGCAGCAGGCTATGTCGATGCCATCACCGGAGAGGGCATGAGCCTCGCCCTCAGCACAGCAGGTTTCGCGGCGGAGGCTGCAGTGGCCACCCTGCGAGACGGCGTCTCTATGCGCGCCGCTTTTCGGCGCTACGCCCAAGAGCGCGCACGGGTCTTCCGCGACCATGCCCTCCTCACCCATGGCTTGGTCTTTCTCGCACGCCACCCTGTGCTCGTGAGACGTGCCATCGGTCGCCTCGCCCACGAGCCCAGCCTCTTCACGCGACTGCTTGAAGTAAACGACGGCCGCAGGAGTTTCCTGTCGCTTGGCGTGGTCGATCTGCTGAAACTTGGCGTCGGCAGGAGCCCCGCCACAGCGTCGTGAGGCGAACAGTCGTTCCAGCGAGGAGTTGGCCTCCCTGCATCCCCCATTGGGGGCCTCGGGCCAACTTTGCTCTACGAGGACGGTGTCGGGTCACCAACCGCCCGGCGCAACGAACTGGTCGCGGAAAACGACGAATGTCGGTCATCCCGCCCCCTGGCAGCGCACGTGGCACTTCGTGTGAGGGCTTCTCACGACCGCAAGGCAGAACTGGGAGGGCCGGGGAATCAGAACGGCAGGAACCGGGGTTTCGGCCCCATCAGCTCCCGATAACCGGGCACCTCGAAGAGGACCTTTTCCTCGGCAGGGATGCGTTTCCACAAGACGAGGGCGTTGCACACCGTCAGCACGAGCGCCGTGAAATAAGCCGAATGAAACAGCGGCAAGAACAACAGCTCCGTGATGACGACGAGATAGTTCGGGTGGCGGATGAAACGGTAGGGACCGCTCGTGACGACGGCTCCGGGCTTCACGATCCGCACGTTCCACGCAGCGCCAAGGGTCCGCAAGGTCCAGATGCGCAGGCCTCCCGCGAGCAGGAGGGCGATGCCGGACACCCCTGCCAGCGCGGGGAGGAAGGGACGGTGCCAGAGAAACACTTCGACGGGACTCAGCCAGAAGGGGACGGTGTGCAAGGCCACCATGAAGACGAAGGCGAGTTCAGGCCGTGGCCGCTCCCCACGCTCCCCTGCCCGCTTCGAATGCGCACGACTGACGACGAGTTCGGCGATGCGCAGCAGCCCCACGCCGAGCAGCAAGCCAATAAACGCGAGCGCAGACCCTGCGACCGACATCTCCGTGGTCTCCGTCACGCCTCGACCCAACGACCGAGTCCCATCTCGACGGAGAAGCCGGGACCGAAGGCTGCGAAGAAGCCCCGCGCACCGGCCTGAGGGCGATGGCGCTCAAACAAGTTCTTCAGTACGACGAGGATAGAGGCGCTGGAGAGGTTGCCCACCTCGCGCAAGCACTCCCGGCTCGCGACGATGTCGTCCTCGGTGAGTTCGAACGAGTCGCGCACCTTGTCCATCAGCTTGCGGCCACCTGGGTGCAAACACCAGAAGTCAATGTCAGCAGCGCCGAGTCCGTGACCCTGGAGGAACCCCTGCATGACGGGAGCGATCTGTCGTTCCACCGCACCCGGAACCCCCTTGTCGAGCACGAGGTGGAACCCTCCATCTCTGACGTCAAAGCCCATGTAGTCCCAGCTGTCCTCGAACAGGTAGCTGCCGTTCTGCTCCAAGGAGAAGCCAGTGGCCGGCCCGTCGCGAACCACGCACGCTGCGACGCCGTCACCGAAGAGAATGGCGCCGATGAGCGCCTGCATCGAAAGGTCTTCGGGCTGAAAGCAGAGGGTACAGAACTCGCCGGCGACGACGAGCACATTGGCGCCAGGGTGAGCGGCGATGTACTCGCGAGCCCTGCTGAAAGAGACGGCGCCCGCCGCGCAGCCGAGCTCGGTGATGGGCATGCGCTTGGTGCTGCGCTTCATCCCGAGCTCAGGGATGAGATGCGCGCACACACTCGGGATCATGAACCCGGTGCAGGAAGTCGTGATCACAAGGTCGATGTCCGCAGGCTCGAGGCCAGCGTTGGCGATGGCCTCGCGGGCAGCCGCGGTGCCGAGACGCTTGAACTCTTGAATGAAGAGGTCGTTGGTCGCCTTGAGGCCCTCACGCGCGAGGGTCTTCTCGAGAGGCTGCACCAGATAACGTTTCTCCACGCCGGCATTGGCAATGATTTGCTTCACGGTGGCGAGGCGGGGGAAGTCCTTGCCCAAGAAGAGCTCAGCCGTCTCTTGGACGTCTGCGGCGCACAACACGTGGTCGGGGAACGCCAAGGCGGGACGACATACGACAGCGGCCAAGAGAACTCCGGTTCTATTCTGGGACCACATGCATCGCAGATTGTCCCCCCGTGTCAAACCGGGAAGGTGGACAAAATGGCGGGCGGCCGAAACGGACTTATGCAGACGCACCCGCGGGGGCCAGCGCCGCTACGAGTGCATCGGCGATGGCGCAAGCATCTTTGCGGATAACGTCGGCGTCGGGGCCCTCGATCATGACGCGGGCCTTCATCTCCGTGCCGCTGTATCTGACGAGGACTCTCCCGTCGGCGCCGAGTCGACCCTCGACGGCCGCAATGAGCCGCTGCACCTCCGGCAATTCCTCCAGCGGCACTTTGCGAGCGACGCGGACATTCACCAACTCTTGTGGAACGCGCTCAAAGACGCTCGCCAGTTCGCTGAGCTTGCGCCTCTCGCGCACCATGACGGCGAGCAAAGCGAGGGCCGCCACCATGCCATCGCCGGTGGTGGCGTGGTCGAGGAAGATCAGATGACCTGACTGCTCGCCCCCGAGGTTGAACCCGCCGTCTCGCATGCGCTCCACCACGTAGCGGTCGCCCACTGCGGTGCGCTCGACGCTGATGCCGTCGCGGCGTAGACACCGCTCGAGGCCAAGGTTGCTCATCACGGTGGTCACGAGGGTATCTCGACGCAATTGTCCCCGCCGATGCAACTCCCTCGCACAGATGGCCATAACGGCATCGCCATCGACCAGGTCACCTTGCTCGTCCACGACGATCACCCTGTCAGCATCGCCGTCGAGCGCGATGCCGACGTCGGCCCGAAGCTCACGCACCTTGTGCTCGATGCCGATCGGATAAAGAGACCCGACGCCCGCATTGATGTTCGTCCCGTCGGGGCTCACGCCGAGGGTCACCACCTCGGCCCCAAGCTCCTGCAGCACGGCGGGGGCGACCTTGTAGGCAGCGCCGTGGGCGCAATCGACCACGATGCGCATGCCGTCCAAGGTGAGATCGCCCGGAAACACGTTCTTCAAGAAGACAACGTATCTGCCCGCCGCGTCTTCGATGCGTGTAGCTCGGCCAATCTCGGTACCCGTAGGACGAATACGGGCGAGGTCTTGCTCCATGTAGCGTTCGAGACGGAGCTCCACGTCGTCGGGCAGCTTGTATCCGTCGTGGCCGAACACCTTGATGCCGTTGTCCTCGAAGGGATTATGGCTCGCGGACACAACGACGCCAGCATCCGCGCGCATGGAGTGGGTGATGAAAGCGATGCCCGGCGTCGGCAAAGGACCTACGAGCATAACGTCGACGCCCATCGAGGTGATGCCCGCGGCGATGGCCTGCTCGATCATGTACCCAGAGAGCCGGGTGTCTTTCCCAATCACGATGCGCTTGCGGTGCAACTTGTCGGGGCGACCTAGCTCCCCGCGCGCGATGGAGTATCCAAGGGCGCGACCAAGGGCCAAGGCAACCTCGGCGGTCATTGGATACTCGTTGGCCTTGCCCCTGATACCGTCGGTGCCGAACAGCTTACGCTCACTCATGGTCACTCCTCTTCGTCACCCTCAGCCTCATCTTCGCCATCGT
>JBMTAX010000389.1:0-3885 GCA_049429145.1 Myxococcota bacterium | reverse complement strand
GGTCGTCACGTCATTGACCCGCTCCAGATTGTGGCGGGTCGCCTCCATCTTGCGTTCCGCAGCCTGGCGTCGCGCCTTGTACTTCGTGATGCCCGCAGCCTCTTCGATAATCCGTCGTCGGTCTTCTGCCTTCGACTTCACCAGCGTCGATACCTGGCCCTGTTCGATGATGGAAAAACCTTTTGTTCCGATGCCGGTTCCGAGGAAGAGATCGGTGATGTCCTTGAGGCGGCACGGAGTTTTGTTGATGAAGTAATCACTGTTCCCATCGCGATACAGGCGACGCGTGACCTCGATGAACGGATATCCCGAATATTCGATCGGGACGTTCGCCCCGTCGTTTTCGAAGGTGACGGTGACCTCGGCCATGCCCGTCGGCCCGCGCTTCTCTGACCCATTGAAGATGACGTCCTGCATCGATGCGCCGCGCAGATGCTTGGCGCTCATCTCGCCCATGACCCAGCGGAGTGCATCGACCACGTTCGATTTGCCGCACCCGTTCGGCCCCACGACGCCCGTGATACCCTTGCCGAAACGCATCGAGACGCGGTCAGCAAAAGACTTGAAGCCCTGGATGTCGAGCTTGTGGATACGCATGCGGATCGATTGCCAAACTTTGCAGCGAGCGGAACTGCTCCCTCGGTCGGAAGGTGGCTAGCACAGCCCCTTCACCACGGGAACGCCACTGCCGTTGGAATCAAACGCCACTTCAGCTGCAGTCTCGCCTTAGGTTTGCGGTTCTATGTATCTGTTTTTATTCAAAAAAGAGGGCGAGAAAGTCGGGATGGGTGCGCACGGCGTCGAAATATCGATCTGCCTCCACCCAGGCCCTGACTCGCTCTTGCTCTGTGGTCACCGCTTTGCGGAGGGCCTCTAGGCAGTCGTCGGTGCGACCTTGGGCGGCGCGGAGTGCGGCGACGTGATAGTTCGCCATGAGGTCGTTCTCGTCGAGTTCGAGGGCGCGGGCCAGGGCCTTGTCGGCCTCGTCATAAAAACCCTTCGACGTGTAGGAGATGCCGAGGTCGATGTGCGCGTCGAGATTGTCTGTCTCATTCTTCACCACCTCGCGCAGATGCGGGATGGCTTCCCCATAGCGGCCCATGTCCATCAACACCGTCGCCATCTCGTGGCGGGCGACACTGTCTTTGGGGTGCTGGTCCAGGGCGATTTCGTACTCGCGCAACGCCTCGATGAAATTTCCACGCTCGGCGAGCGTGAGCCCGAGGTTGAGATGCACGTCAGGATAATCCCATTCGAGTTCTGCGACTTCACGATACTCGCGCAGGCTCATCTCGTAGCCATATGTGGCGAGAAAGCAGGCGAGGTTGTAGTGGGCGGTGGGGCTCTGGGGCTCGAGCTCGATGGCGAGCAGGTACTCGCGCAGTGCCTCGCGAAGCATCCCTTTCTCTGCATATACCGTGGCGATGTTGTCGTGGGCGTGGGCGCTATCGGGGTCCAGCTCGATGGCCTTCTGAAATTCCTTGATGGACTCGTCGAGCCAACCGCGGTCTGCCAGCTCGATACCCCGAGCGTTGTGAAGGTCGGATTGGGCGAGGCGGTCAAACTTCTCGCGGTCTGAACTCATGGGTCGAACTCCAGGGAGGACTCCGTTCAGGGTTCTCCCCACTGGTCTTTAGTCACTTGCCCCGACACTTCAAGAGAGGCGCTCATCGCGGGGGGGCGGCGGGATGGTGCTGTTCGAGTTCCGCTGCGCCCGACGAGGGAGCTGTGACTCGCGGTCGAGGTGTTGCAGGCGGGAGTGCAGGGAACGGAACACAGTGACCGCGATGGATGTCACGGGGACCGCAAAGAGAGCGCCGGGGATCCCGTAGTAGTGCTCGCCGGCGACCAGCACGAGAACCACTACGGCCGGGTGGATCTTCGCGGCATCACCCATGATTTTCGGGTTGAGCAGGTTGGCCTCGAGGGCGTGGATGCCCACAATCCAAGCCAGCGCGAGTACAGCGGTGCCGAGCCCACTGGTGCTTACGGCGACGAGCACGATCGGCAGGGTGCTGAGGATGCTGCCAAAGATGGGGACGAGGCTAAATACCGCTGCCAAGATGGCGAGTAGAAATGCGAATTTCACCTTGAGCAGCAAGAGCCCGACCAGCGTCAACAGCCCGTTGACGACACAAATGGTGAGTTGCCCGCGCACCACCCCCGACAGGCCTCCGTCGATGCGGTCAAGCAGCTGGTCAAATGCGTCCTGGTCTTCGAGGGGCAGCAGACTGAAAAGGAAGCGCTTAATGCGGGGCGTGTCGCTCGTGAGAAACGCGGTGATCATCAGCACCAAGAAGAACGAGAACACGAAGCCAAGCGCGCCTCCGACGATGGCCTGGATCTGTGCCGCAATGGCTCCCGTCTGAGCCTGGAGCAAGCTCGCGCTGCGACCGACGAGCGCACGCAACTCGGAGCGTAGGTCGATGACCTGGTCGGAAGACCCATCGCTTTCCACCCGTGTGGCCTTGGTGGGTCCCGCGGGGGCAGCCCCGTTGCTGGGGGGACGCCGAAACTCAGACTGGGGTGCTTGGTCGTCAGGGAGCAGGGAATCGCGCGAGGCCACCACCCGCACGGGTAGCCCCAGGCGTCGGGCCATGGCGTCGAGCCGGGTGGCAGTGGCTTCCAGTTGCGCCTCATCGAGGTGCTGCAGCCAACCCGTCGTCGTGCGCCAGAGACGCCCTACCTCTCCCGAGATCTGGGGCACGACGAAGAGAGCACTCAACCACAGCCCCAACAGAGCCGCTGTGTAGAGCGCCAGCACGGAACCCCACCGCGGCAGCCGACGTTCGCGCCACTGCAGCGCGGAGAGGTGCGTGACGACGGGATGAATCACGTATGCGAGGAAAACCGCGATGAAGAAGGGCAGCAGCACATCACGGATGGCGACGAGCACACCGAGAATGGCTGCCCACAACACCACGAGGAGGACCGATCGACGGACCCTTGCACTTCGCCACATTCGGTACCACGACGACTGCATGCCGAGTGGTCCGTAGCAACGCCGTGAGCCGGTGGGAACCCGTCTTGACGCGTCGCCAGGGGCCCAAGACAAAGCGCGTATGCACAAAAGCGCCCTAACGCCACTCTTGCTTCTGGTCTTTGCCTGCGCAGACGCTGCCGGAGGCGGGGAGTGTGCAGGGCCCGGTGATTGCGGCCCCCTCGTGGCGACCTGCGCGGGCTGCCCCGAGGTGGCCGAGCTGCTTTGCGTATCGGGCGCGTGCAGGGAGGCAGATATCCCAAGCGTGGACGTCATCGGGGACGTGAGTCTGCACAGGGACATCGCAGACAGCGTGCGGAGCATCGTGCACGTAGTGGTGGCTACCGATGCCGCGGCCGGTGGCTTTCGCTGTGAAGACGTCGAGGCCGCAGGTGAACTGCCAGCTTCCGTGAACGTACTAAGCTCGGGCTATAAGGCGGTTTCCGGCGGGGCGTTTCATCCCGAGGTCACCCTTGGCCGAGTCGCCGCCGGTGAAGTCGCTGTGGTGGTGTTTGCGGCCGCTGAGAACGCCGGCCAAGGCACGCGGCTTGGCGACGGGTGCATCGACGGACTCGTAGCGCGAGACTCGCGTCTCGAGGTCGGCATCCTCAGCATCGCCCCCTGACTCGTCGCACGCTGAGGGCGTGGGGCTGCGGGCACTGTGCGCCACCGTGGGCGCTGTTCGGCCAAAAAAATGGGGGAGCCGCGCAAATTCCGCCAGCGACAAACGGATGGTCTTCAGCGGGCCTCTTTCCTGCCCGCGGGAGCGAAACCCCATGTGGATGGCGGATCTGAGCAGTCACTCACCCTGGAACGCTATGATGAAGGCTGGCGTCGAAATTTCGAGGCATGGCCGAGCGAGTAGGCCCCTGGCTTCCGTTCTCCGTTTCCCCGGCACGGCAACC
>JBMTAX010000388.1:0-3901 GCA_049429145.1 Myxococcota bacterium | reverse complement strand
AAGAGCAAGCCTAGATGCTGCGCGAGATGGGATGCCAGATGGGGCAGGGCTACCACTTTGCGCGGCCGCTCCCGCTCGACGGCATTGAACGCCTGCTCGAAGATTGGGCCAGTTGACGGGAATGTTTCGTCATGGCGGCCCTGGACTCCCTCCAGGGCTCTTTGCGACAGTGCTACGACACAGGGGGATGCGATGCGTCTCCCCTTGCGCCATTTCGTAGACTTCAGAACAGACGCCCACCTTCACCGCACGGGGCCAGCCTTCGTCGAGTTGAATCAGAGCCTCGTCGTGGGTGAAGCGTAACGTGAGCCAATGCCCTCGATAGCGGTAGCGGAACTGGAGAGACTGAAGCTCTAGGGGCAGATACGGATCAATCCAAAGCACGTCGTCACGCACCTCGATGCCAGTGAAACATCGCTGTAGCAGGTCAACGGTGCCGGCCATTGCGCCAAGGTGGATCCCCTCTCCAGTGGTCCCTCCCTGGACATCGCACAGGTCGCTGCGCAGCGCTTCGCGGAAGAGTTGCCATGCTTCCTCTCGATTCACCCGTGCGTGTACCCAGGCCTCGACCACACGACTCAGCGTGGATCCGTGGGTACAGCGAGCCGTGTAATACTCGATATTCTGCACGAGGTGGGTGTGCTCGAATGCATATCCGAGGTGTGAGAATAGCTGCCGCAGCTCTTCGAAGGAGAAGAGGAAGAAGAGCATCAGTACATCAGGCTGCTTCGAGGCCTGATAGCGATTGATGTCGTCACCCTCTGACTCGAGGATTCTGTCGAGGCGCTGGAGGTTTCCGCGTGCGACCTGATAGCGCGCCCAGGGGAACGGAGTGAGTCGCTCCCAGCCCTCGAAGGGAAGCAACAGTCCATCGTTTTGAAATGGTAGGTAGAAGCGGGTGGACATGCGCTCCCAGCGCTGGACCTCATCGTCGTCAATACCCAGGCTGTCGCAGAGTTCCTGCTTCCGTTCGGGAGAGATACGGCGCAGAGCCTCACTGGCCTTCTGAAGGCACCAACTCGCGAGTATGTTTGTATAACTGTTGTTCGATAGGCCTGGACCGCCCTTAGGGGTAGACTTGGTGTGGTATTCGTCAGGACCTACCACGCCGTGGAGTTCGTATTGCTGACGGGTTGGGTTGTAGCGCGCGGCGCTTGCCCAATATTTTGCAACGTCGATTAATATTTCAGTTCCGTAGGTAGACAGGAACTCGATGTCGCCAGTGGCCTCAAAGTATTTCCATGCATTATATGCGACCGCACCGCTGACGTGTCTTTGTCGGTGGGTATCATCGGGGACCCAGCGCTTCGAGAGGGGGTTTTGGTGAAGGCGCTGGCTTTCCTCTCTGCCATCGCTTCCACTCTGCCAAGGGTAGGAGGCTCCCGTGCATCGCTGGGCTATCGCTAGGCGTTGTGCGCCATGTCTACGACGAAAGCGATAAAGGAGCAGGGAGCTGGTCAGCTCAGGCATCCGTGAAGTCAGGAACGGGAAAATGAAAAGCTCATCCCAAAAGACGTGACCCCGATATGCCTCGCCGTGTAGCCCGCGGGCGGGGACCCCTGCGTCGATGCCTACGGTATTATGACTGGCGGTTTGCAGAAGATGAAAGATGTGGAGACGAAGCGCCGCTTGCGTTGCTGCGGAAGCTTCAGGGATTTTGATCTCGATATCTGCGCGTCGCCAAAGCTCTCGCCAGGACTGACGATGACTTTCCACGAGACGTTCCATGGAAGGGGCGTGTCGCACTTCGTCTGCAGCGGCCGTCAAAGCATCGGCAATGGCGAAATCTCTGGAGGAATGGAGTGCAACGACCTTTTCAATTAATAGGGGCTTGTCACGTTCACATTCGAGTTCAATGTGTTGGGCAGCACGGGGTCCTTCGAGGCGGCTCGTGCGCTGTGCTGCGGCAGGTCCGTCACCGCTAAAGATCCGTGTCCGCGCGGCTTCAGCCAAGAGAATGTCCGATTGGGAAGTTCGTGCGGTGAGGAAGATGGCGTCCTCACCGATGCGACCAGAACGGAAGTCCTCGAGGTGATGTCCATTGAGTGCACGATACCGCTCGACCCCCTCGTTGGAGACCGTTCCATCAAGCCCAGAGCGAATCTCCAGGTGACCAGACCAATTAAGTGGGGTCAGCTCCCAATGTTGTACCGCAAGATGGGGATGTCGCATGTGCACAAGCCGGCGACTGATCAAGCGGGTTTGGCGCTCTCGATTGTCGTGAAAATGTAACGTTCGGGTCAGAATGCCACCACGTAGGTCGAGTACCTGCTCGAAGCCGAGGAGGGTGACCTCGTCGAGGCGAAACCACTCCTCACCTTCGGCGCGGAAGCTCAGGGGCAGCCAATTGGGCCAGTTGACGAGGTCCTCGTGCTCTATGATCTGGCCCTCGATATGGCTCTCCAGCCGGTTGTAGCCGCCGTGCATGTAGACACCCGGGTAATGAGGACCGCCAGCGCGTTCCTCCTCGGCCGCACCGCGGGTGACGTACACTCCGTTGCCCAGGGCGCATAGGGTTTCTCGATGACGCTGCCGTTCCGGGCGGTAAGCATGGTAGGCGATAGACCACGGAGCGAAGACGAGGTCTTCGTCGCCGCTCAAGAACGATGAGGTACCGCTGGACGCTCGGGACATGGGCTACACTCCCTCGAAGGACCGGGAGCAAGCTTTGTTCCCACACCAAGGAGGGATGTCCGGTCTCGCTTAGGCGAGGTTATGGAACACTTTCTGGACGTCGTCGTCTTGTTCCAGCCGGTCAACCAGTTCCAGTACCTCCGTGGCCTGGGCCTCGCTGAGCTGTACAAGGGAATGGGGGACGTACTCTGATTCGGCAGAGATAGGAGTGATGCCTCGCTCTTCGAGAGCGCCTTGCAGTCGTCCAAAGTCGTTGAATGCGCAATGTAGGATAATTTGGCGCTCGCCCTTCTCTCCTTGCCCTTCGCCGAGTTCCTCGAGCCCGTGGTCGATGAGCTCGAGCTCGAGGGTTTCGAGATCGAGTCCCGTGGGGTCGAGGCGGAACACGCCCATTCTAGAGAAGAGGAAAGACACGCTGCCGGTGGTGCCGACATTTCCGCCGCCCTTGTTGAAATGCACCCGGACATTCGCGATGGTTCGTGTCGTATTGTCAGTCGCGGTCTCGACGAGAATGGCAATTCCATGGGGCGCGTAGCCCTCGTACAATACGACCTCATAGTCGGCCGCATCATTGCCTGCAGCCCGTTTGATCGCCGACTCGATCTTGTCTTTCGGCATGTTCAAGGCACGGGCATTTTGGATGATTCGGCGAAGTGCAGGGTTGGACTCTGGGGTCGAGCCCCCCGATTTGACGGCCATTGCGATGTCTTTGCTGAGCCGCGTGAACTGCTTCGACATCTTGTTCCAGCGGGCGAACATCGTGGCTTTGCGCGTCTCAAAAATGCGTCCCATATCGTCTCCTGCACCTTTTGCGAGCGCCAGACCTCGCACGTGCCGCTACCCACATCAAGCGGGAGGGCGCCGTCGTTGCTCGCAACCCTACGGGGGTAGCGACGCTTCTAGCAGATGTTTTCCCCGCAACTTGATAGGCCGCAAGTCCCCTGTCCTGCCAGGACTGACGGCCGAGGAGTTCTCCGCATGCCACACCCGCTCCCCACGCCCGAGCAGCCGCGCACCCGCACCCTCGCGTGCAACCGAACGCTGAACATGCGTGCCATCAAGGCCGTCGGCTATGACATGGACTACACGCTGATTCACTACCACGTCGAAGAGTGGGAGAGGCGTGCCTACAAGCATATCCAACGCCGACTGCTGGAGTGCGGCTGGCCCGTGGGGCACCTCGAGTTCGCGCCTGCGTCTGTCATCCGTGGGCTTGTCGGCGACACGGAGAAGGGGAACCTCGGCAAAAGCAACAGGTTCGGCTTCA
>JBMTAX010000387.1:0-3904 GCA_049429145.1 Myxococcota bacterium | reverse complement strand
TCCCCGAAGACCTCGCTCTCGACGTGCTCTACGAGGATGAATCGATTCTGGTCCTGAACAAGGCGGCCGGTATGGTTGTGCATCCCGGCGCTGGAAACCCATCGGGGACCGTCGCGAATGCCATTCGACATCGCGTACCCAACGCAGTGATCGGGGGGGAGGAGCGCCCCGGCATCGTCCACCGCCTCGACAAAGACACGAGTGGCGTCATGGTCATCGCCCTCGAGGAGCAGGCGATGCGCGTGCTCGCGACGTCGTTCAAGGAACGCGAGGTAAAGAAAGAGTACCTAGCGTTTTGTCTTGGGCGCCCACGCAGAGACCGTTTCGAACTCGTCACTGGCCATCGCCGTGACGACAACGACCGTCGTCGCTTTACGACGAGATTGGCCCCTCCCGGGGCCCAAGATGTTTCCGGGAATCGCCGCGCCCACTCTAGTTTTGAAGTGCTGTACAGCCGGGCAGGGGTATCGCAGCTGCGCGTCGAGCTGCACACGGGGCGGACCCACCAGATCCGCGCCCACCTCGCTGACTTTGGTTTTCCACTCATCGAAGACGCACTCTACGGCGGTGGGCAAGCTCATCGGCGCGTAGGCCCGGGGCCCGTGCGGCGTGCCGTGGAAAGACTCGGTCGCCAGGGGTTGCACGCGCACAAGCTGAGCTTCGCCCATCCTCGCTCGGGCGCGCTGCTTCACTTCGAGGCGACGCTCCCCACGGACCTCGCTGCCGTGGCGGATGCGCTCGTCACCGAAGACGATTGAACTCGCGCCCAACGTCTCGGACAAGCGCGACCTGGGTTCGAGTCGCTACACTTTCCTCCTGTGGCCGCGCGCCATCGCAGGAGGGTGGATCGAGATGACCACTGACGTAGACATCCATTCTGCCCCGTCAGCGTCGTCGCCAGCGGACGTGACTCTGCCCTTGTTGCAGCGTCTTCCCAAAACCGATCTGCATTGCCATCTCGACGGCAGCCTGCGCAGCCGGACGATTCTCGAACTGGCAGAGCGTCACGGCGTGTCACTCCCGGCTGACGACGTAGCGGGGCTCGAGCGAGCCATCCACAAAGGCGAGATATGCGGCGACCTCGTGGAGTACCTCAAGGCCTTCGACGTCACATGTGCGGTGTTGCAGACAGAAGATGCTCTTGAGCGCGCGGCATTCGAACTCGCGGAGGATGCTGCGCGCGAAAACGTCTGGCATCTCGAGATTCGTTACGCGCCGACGCTGCATACCCGCCGAGGACTCTCTCTCTCTCGGATCGTTGAGGCCGTGCTGCGTGGCCTGGCTCACGCTGAGCGCTTGTATCCGCTCACCACTGGAGTCATCTTGTGCGGCATTCGCAACATGGAGCCTCGGCAGAGTTACCGTCTCGCTGAGCTGGCGGTCGCCTACAAGAATCGTGGCGTCGTGGCGTTCGATCTCGCGGGTGGGGAGTTCGGTAATCCCGCGAAACGCCACGCGGACAGTTTCGCACTAGTGCTCGACAACAACATGAACACCACCGTGCATGCCGGAGAGGCGTATGGCCCTGAGAGTATCAAGCAGGCTCTTCATTACTGCGGTGCACACCGCATCGGACATGGCACGCGCCTCGCCGAGGATGGTGACCTGCTCGCGTACGTGATCGACCGCAGGGTCCCGCTCGAGGTGTGCCTCTCGAGCAACCTGCAGACGAGTACCATCGACGCCCTAGAGCATCATCCGCTGCGCCTTTTCTTTGACCTCGGTGTGCGGGTCTCCGTCAATACCGACAATCGCCTCATCACGGACACCACCATCAGCAAAGAGCTCTGGCTTGCCCATCAACATCTCGGCTTCACCCTCGACGAGATCAAGGTGTTGCTCATCCAAGGCTTCAAGAGCGCATTTCTGCCTTACCGGCAAAAGCGCGAGATGCTGGAGAGAGCCAATGACGCGATCAAGGACCTCACGGGAAGTCTGCCATACAGCGCTGTCCTCTCGCCGCGTGGGGGGAGCGCAGCGTCGGCAGGAAGGCCGGGCTCCGTCACCGCCGTGCCGGGGGACACCGATAGAATCTGAGATCGTGGCTCACCCTTGCAGGCCCTTCATGGCTGTCTTGCCTCGAGCAGGCGGACCGCGTGTCGCAGCTGACCGAGTGTCCGCATTGCACGAAACGCCACTGCCGTGCTGGAGCCAAGAGAGCGTGTCGCGTCTTGCTGGGTCGCGAGTTCACGCTTCAAGGCTCGCACCTCTTCGTCCTCGTCGGGGAGAGACGGCTCAGGTGTCAGCAATTCCTCCAGTCCCTTGTCGATCCGTTTCGCGGTGTCGAGGATGCCCCCGGGGCCGGAGGCTTCGCTGGTGAACGCTCGGTTTGCCTCAGCGAGGAGCGCGGACACTTCGCCGGGCTCCTTGCCGCGTTGGAGCCTCCCGAGTCTTCCCTCGAGTTCAGAAGCCACCTGACGCTGCCGGGTCAGCTCAGTGATCACGTGCTTCATCTCGTCGCGAAGGTCGTGCAGGGCCGTAAGCTTTGACCGGAGGCGCACGAGCTCCTCATCGGTCTGTTGTTTCGTCGATGGCGCGCTCGGTGGGGCTGACGATGGGCCCAGGGCAGACACCGTAGGCGTCATTGCAGCTGTGTCACCCTGCGCGGACGATAAAGGGGTCGTCAGCCGCTCGGTAATGGCGGCATGTACCGTTTCGTGGGCCGTCTCTTCGTCGAGCCCGCGCAGGTCTACAACCTCGAGACCTCCTTCGATCATGGAAGTCGTATCGGCGTGACCGGAACCTTTGCCTGTGGCGTTCGCGTTGGCGCTCACTCGTTCTCCCTCGACCACCACGCCACATCGAGCCCGTAACCGATGGCAGCGTTCCGAGAGACTGCGTGCGGTTAAGGAAAGACGACCATGGGTATCCGTGTGGGTGGATCTAGACGACGCCGCAGGGGCAAGGGCCTGCAGCTGTCCTTCGAAGGCAGGGTCAACTCTGGTCGACACCGGTAGGTCCAGCCGCACTGCGTCTGGGAGAAGCTGCGGGCCGAGACCTTCCAGCAGTGAGAGCGCATCCGTGAGGCTGGCTCCGTCGACACGCAGGTCCACCACCTCGACCTTTCGACCCATCGCGAGTGCTCCAGCACGCAGAGCTTCGTCGCTGAACCGTAATGCCGGTGCAGGGCGGCCGAGCAAGATAACCCGGTAGTCCCCCGGGCGCTTGGCAGGCACCTCCGTGGCTCGAGCGGCGAGTGGCCTCGCTGAGCGCAAAGTCATCGCAAAGATTGTCATCGCAGCCACGAGGATGGCCAGTGCGAACCAGAGCAGGCGAGCCCTCTTCCCCCGCGCCATTGACGTGCGCGGAGCTGACGCGAGCGAATCCGGAGGTGACGACGACAAAGTAACCCTCCTCGGGGCGACCGAGCTTACATCTTACCGTTACAAACCGGGCGGGACCCAGCCAAAGCGAGAGCATTTCGCCAACAAGGAGGAGTCAGCAGGGGCCAAGCAGCGTATCATCGCGCCATGACGTTCCCTCGCAGCACTGTCATTTGTGTCCTTTCTCTCCTGAATGCCACACCCGCATTCAGCACTGATGCCGTCAAAGCGGGCAGCGCCGCGAGCTCGACGATCCCAAGCAGCGAGGACACCGCCGCAGACGAGTGGGGCGACGACGGGGAGGGCACGATACTCGAGTCGTCTTCGTCAGCCGAACCCGCGGACGGGGCGGCCGCCGCAGGCGAGTGGGGTCAAGACGGGGACGGCACGGCGGTTGAGCCCGCAGCCGCTGCCGACCCCGTCGTCGACGAGCCCTCTGCAGCATCCGCTCCTGCGACTACCCTCGTTGACGAACAAGCGCCTGCAGTGGCGCCGCCTGCGGCGTCGGCAGAGATGTCGCTCGGCGACCGGGAGGCTCCTTTGGCTGAAGTCGTCGATGAAGCGGCAGAACGACGCGTAGG
>JBMTAX010000386.1:0-3911 GCA_049429145.1 Myxococcota bacterium | reverse complement strand
CGCGTCGGCGAGGTGGGTCTCTGGAAGCAGGGGCGCTTCGGCGAGGGCGCGCTGCAGGGCATCTTGCGCCGCATCCGCTAGGTCTAGGCCTTCCTGGTCGGGGGTCATCGTCCATCGTCGCACGAGTACGGCTGCGCGGATCGCCGTGGCCAGCGGGAGGTCAGGGGTATGTGCCTCTACGTCGGCCAGAAGGGAGAGGTGATGCTGGAGCGCGCTCGTCTCGAGAATGTTGGGCCTTATGCGGAGGAGCGCCCGATACCTCGCTGGGGCGAGCTGCGGGCCACGGCTCACCAGCGGATCGCTTGGAGCAGATGCGGACGCGGACGCGCTAGCCGCAGCGAGTTTGGTGAGGCGCTCAGCGACGTCGCGCATGAGAGGGCGCGCCGCAGGTTCTCGCGCGAGGAGCTGTCGTACGAGGTCAACCAGCGCCGGCGGCGTGGATTTCGGCAAAGGACGCGGAGGACGTTCGAGACGGCGCATGGCACGCGCTTCGGGGGTGTCCCCATCGAAGGCGCGCTGCCCGCTGAGCATGCGGTGAAGCAGAAGACCAAGGGCGTAGACATCGGCGGCGCCGGTGAGGGCGCCATCGCCAAGCTGCTCGGGCGCCATGTAATCGAGGGTGCCGCCGCCATTGGCCCGAGACCCCACGACGTTGGCGATGCCGAAGTCGACGATCTTCACGCGGTCGATGTCTCCTTCCGCAAGGATGAGGTTGCCCGGCTTGAGATCGAGATGGAGCACGCCCGCCTCATGGGCAGTGAGGAGTCCGCAGGACACTTGCTGGGCAATCCGCAACGTCTCCTCTAGTGGACTTGGCGACCGTCGCAGCCGCCGCTGGAGTGTGACCCCGCGAACCAACTCCATGGTGAGAAAGACGAGGTCATCTTGTTCTGCCAGGTCATAGACCCTGGCCACCGCAGGGTGCGTCACCCTACGCGCGAGCACCACCTCCCGTCGCATGGCATCTTTGTATTGCCTGGCCTGACCGCGTGCCCTCACAGGAAACTTCAAGGCGACCTGCTGCTCGAGCAGCCGATCGAAGACGCGGAACACAGAACCCATGCCACCACGTCCGAGCTCTTCGCGGAGGACGTAGCGGCCGCCAAGGGTAGCACCCACGGGGAAGAGCGGCTCAGCGATCTCGCTGTCGCCGAGGTCTGGGTGGGGCGTCGTCTTCACCATCGCGCCTCGCGGGATACGTCCAAGAACATCAACTGCAGCCTACATCAAGTACTCAGTGCCGAGCTGTTCGCTGCGGCTGGTGGTGAGCTTGCTGGGGATTGATGTTTCTCCAAGGTGTTGGCGCAGGTCGATCTCGATGATGCGACACAGCGCCGTCATCGGGGTATCGCCCGCGAGGTTCATAAAGGGGTTCTCGGTGATGCGCGCCGTTCGCTCGAGCATGACGAAGACGAAACTCACGACGGTGCTCACCGGCAACGTCAGCAGACCTAGCTCTCGCAACAGCGTCGCCGGGAAGAGTATCGCGAAGAGCCACACGAACAACCTTGTGTACATGCTGTAGTACAGCGGGAAGACCGTGCCCTTGATGCGCTCGGCTTTGCCTTGCAGGTCGGTGTTGTCCTCCAGCGAACGCAACAGCGACACGTGGCTGTAGGCGTCGAGCCAACCCTTTTCGCGGGCGAGGGCAAGGTCCTTCGCTTGGGCGAGGTTCAACTGCGAGGCGCGGTTGACCGCGCTCTCCAGCAGGTACTTCTCGTTCTCGTCGAGGAAGGGGGCCATGCAGTCCCACTCCTGCAGCTCGCGCAGCTGCAGGCGGACCGCATGAAGGAATGCAAGATGTCGATACACGATGCGGCGCTGGAGCCTCTGGCACTCTTCGACCAAGGAAGTCGAAGACGAGCTAGGTGGACGCAGGAGGGTGAGGACGTTGACCGAGAAGGTACGGCTGGCGTTGACGAGCCCGCCCCAAATCTTCCGTGCTTCCCACCAACGGTCGTAGGCGGAGTTGTTCCGAAAGCCGAGGATAATGGCGACGCCAGTCCCGAGAACGCCCACCGGTCGGTAGTCGAGATGCACTTCACCTGGCATCAGCCAGCGGTCGACGAGCAAATACACCGCGGGGATAGCGAGAAGAGACGCGACCTCACCCCGGTTGAGGCGAAGAATATTCGCGCCAACGCGGAGGGGATTGGAGGGAAATCGAACAAGCATTCCCCGTCTTAGCCCGGACTTCGACCGAGAAGAAAGTCTGGGCGGCTCGGTGTCGAGCGAGGCTCACTCGCCGTCGGCACTGTCGGGCAACGGCTGCTCGCGGCGTGACCTCGAGGTCATCGCTTCGAGCCGGGCGCTCAGTGGGTTCATCACCTTCGCAGCGCCCTCCACGACAGGGGACAGCGGGGCCGCTAGGGCGGGATGACCGATCAGCGCCTTCATGTTCACCGTCGGGCCGGCAGCGTGAGGTCCCTCCGTCCCGATCCCCTGGTGCCACACCACCACGAGCCACCCGACGTCCTCCTTGCCAGGGACCTCTTTGACCGCTGCGAGCACCGAGAGGAGACCGGGGATGGAGAACTCGATGACCTCGCCAAGCACGGGGTTCTCACCAACGGAGACGAAGGGGAGCGAGATCTCCTTCGCGAGCCCCAAGGAGACGGGGTCTTTGGTCACGTCCCATACCTGGGCAGCGCCGCCGACCACCGAGCTGGCCCCCGCCTTCACGAAACGATCGAGTCCGCCTTCGCCCGGTTCTTTGCGGAAGGAAAGCATGGCCCCCGTCGACAGCAGACCCGGGACGAGTCGGTATCCAGCCCCAACCCCCACGAGGAGGTGCAGGTCGCTGAGCACGTGAGCCGTCCGCTCGATCGGTGGCTCGGGGAGCGCGACGCTGCGGCCCCGGTTGTCGGAAAACAACAACACTCGCCCGTCTGCACCCGGAAGCGCGCGCACCGAGAGTTCTCTCACGCCGCTCGCATCGTCGCTGCCTCGGTTGAGGACTTTCCTTGCTTCGTCGGCCAGAGCGGTGACCTGCGGGTCGGTCAAGCGCCGGTTGGGCAGGGCGGGCGCTCGCCGCAGCGCCGCTGCGAGGCCCATTGGGTCTGCCAGTTTCGGGACCGGCTCCATCCGCTGATGGTGGGGCACGGTGGCGTCGTGGGTACGGTGGCCGTTGGCCGCCATGGTGGTTCGCAGCGGGGGCTTCGTGATGGACATCGACGCCGACACCTCCAGACCTGGCGGTAAGATGCCAGAATCGTCGGTGCGGTGGCGTTTGGCCAGGGGGCACTCCGCCCTCGTGGACGGCCGCGTTGGCCAGCGCTATGCGCGTTTGAGGAGGCAACCAGTGCCGAAGGAAAGAGACCCGACGGAGAGCCGCCGGCTCACGGCCCGCCGCCGGGCGCTGCAACCTCTCTGGTCGCAGCTCGATCGCTGGCTCGGACCCGAGCTCCAGGGTGGTGCCCTGCTTGCCGTCAGCGGCGGGCCAGACTCCGCCGCGTTGCTAGAGGCGTGCGCGACTTGGCCGAGGCGCGGTTCTGCACGGCTCGAGGTGGCCTGCGTCGACCACGGTGTGCGCCCGGAGGCCGCGTCAGAAGCCTGCGGTGTAAAGGCGCGGGCACAAGCACTCGGCCTCGTAGCTCATGTGCTGACTGCGACGACAGTGCGGGCAGATGAAGCGTCGTTGCGTACCCTGCGTTACCGGTTGCTGTGGGACTGTGCGCGGGAGCGATGCCTCGGTGCCGTGGTGACTGCGCACCACCAGGGGGACGACGCGGAGGGTTTGCTGCTCGACCTTTTGGGCCTTGGGGGAGGTCGTGGCGGGGCAGGCATGCCCCACTATGCCCCACAGGCGGGTGGGATCCTGGTGCGCCCCTTTCTCGACCTCGGCAGATCGGTGCTCCTGAGCGCGCTCAGGGCCGTCGATGCCCCGCCGCCCCTCCAAGACCCCGACGACC
>JBMTAX010000385.1:0-3921 GCA_049429145.1 Myxococcota bacterium | reverse complement strand
ACCCTCGTTGACGAACAAGCGCCTGCAGTGGCGCCGCCTGCGGCGTCGGCAGAGGTGTCGCTCGGCGACGGGGAAGCTCCCTTGGCTGAGTTCGTCGATGAAGCGGCAGAACGACGCGTAGGCGAGCCTGTGCCGCTCACGCGGCGTGCGCCCCTGCTGCCTGCACTCGGCCTCGAGGTTGCCATTCGATACGGCCTGGTAGGTACTGGTCCCAC
The DNA here is from genome assembly GCA_049429145.1 of Myxococcota bacterium. Lineage (GTDB taxonomy): Bacteria > Myxococcota > UBA727 > UBA727 > CAYLZW01 > JBMTAX01. Next base: position 3,706 of record JBMTAX010000385.1, on the reverse strand, counting down.
TCGCTTCATCAACGACATTCGTTTCGGAGTTTTCGATTGGCTGGAACTCCGGACGACGCTGGCCCCCTATCCTGCGAGCTTGATGGCACGGGTGGGGCTCGGCGACATTCATGCGTCTCTCGGGCAAGTGGTACTGGAGGGCGGGCTCGCCTACCTCGATGCGGGCTTGCGTCTGGCGCCGGAGCAGGGGGAACCAGAGGTGGGTGTGCGCGCGCACGTCGAGGGGGCACTGACGTGGCAACGGGCAATTCTTCGTCAGGGGGCCCTCTACGCCGCTGCTCGATGGCGCTCGCGGTTGTCGATGCTGTCGAACGATGAACAACACGCGATCGCTGCGGAGGTCGCCGCGACCTACGACCTCCTCCCGTACCTCGCGCTCACCGGTGGGGTGGGCTACGCGCAGACCCTTCTCGACACGCCGGTGCGGGAACTGGCGGTCAACTTCATCGAGCACGATCGACCGGGGATGTCGCAGTTCTTGGTGCGCAACGATGGGGAAGCCGAAAGCCTCGCCTTGCCCGTGGCCTTGACCTACGGACGAGTCGAGAACTTCGATGTCGATCTCTTTGTCACCACGCGCGTGTGGCCACGCATCGACGTGCTATTTGGGGCAGGGGTCCGCTGGCGGTGGGGCTTCGGCCGCAAGCCCTGGGAGGCCCGCGCCTCGTCTCCGTCGTAGGAACCGACCACGGCGTCCGTCGACGTCTACGTGCGAAGCGAAATCGCCACCTCACCTCGCAACGGATCAGTGCACTGACTCAGCGGTTGCAAGCGCGAAGGGGGCGATCTCGGCCTCGAAGTATTCCCCCGACGGCCAGCACATCGTGTAATGCCCTTGCATCAGGCCGCTCGGACACTTCAGGATGGCTCCTGAGGTGTAACTGAAGCTCTGCCCAGGGGCGAGCGCAGGCTGATATCCGACCACACCAGGCCCTCGGACATGCTCTACCGCGCCGAGGCCGTCAGTAATCACCCAGTGCCGGGAGGTAAGGGTGGCACTGCTGTTTCCCTCGTTCGTGATGGTCACGGTGTACGAAAAAGTCCAGCGCCCCTCTGAGACCGACGAATGCTCCGGAAGATAACACGCTTCCACACGCACCCGAATCCCGTGGGTCACCGCTTCAGAGCTTGACGAGAATCGTTCCACACGCCCATTGAATCCGACCCGCAGTCACTTGTCGAGGCAGGAACAGAAGAACAGCTATGCTTGGCCCATGATGACGGTCAACACCGTGGGACCCTATGAAGTCGTCCAGTTGCTCGCCTCAGGCGGAATGGCCGAGGTGTATCTAGGTCGCAAGCGCGGACCCGGGCGGTTCGAGAAGCGGGTCGTCATCAAACGGGTAGCGAAGAAGCTCCTCGGTGATCCGGAGGTCGAGACGATGTTCCTCGACGAGGCGCGCTTGCACGCTCGGCTCGATCACCCCAACATCGTGCAGATTCACGACTTCGGCGAGGATCATGGCGCTTACTTTCTCGTCATGGAATTCGTCGCGGGTGCGACACTGCGTTGGCTTGTCGACAACGCCACTGCCGTCCATCGCCCGATCCCGCCACACCACGCCTTGCGCATCGTCGCCGATGTCCTCGCAGGCTTGCATGCCGCCCATGAGCTCTGCGACGAGGTTTCAGGGCACCCTCTGCACCTCGTCCATCGCGACATCTCGCCCGTGAATGTGCTCATCTCGCGCAGCGGTGTGGCCAAGCTGTGTGACTTCGGCGTCGCCAAAAGCGAACTGCAGCAGGTCTACACGCGCGTCGGCGTGGTGAAGGGCAAGTATCGCTACATGAGCCCCGAGCAGTTGAGCGGTGGACCTCTCGACGGCCGTTCCGATGTCTTCGCGGTCGGGGTCTGCCTTTGGGAGATGCTCGCGGGGAGACGGCTATTTGATCAGGAAGACGAAGGCCAAGTGATCGCCGCCATTCGCCATGGCCGCCCTCCGCCTCCTAGCGCGTACCGCCCCGACCTGCCTCGAGCACTCGACCGAATCCTCGGCCGCGCCCTCGAGCCCGAACCTGAACGTCGATATCGCAGCGCAAGGGCCTTCCAACTCGCCTGCGAGGAGTTGCTCCGGCTTCTGCCTCGCGCGAGCAACAGCGTTCTACTCGCGGAGTACCTCGTTCGCGAACTCGACAGCACCCAGGACCTCGCGGCTGACCGGCGCCGTCGCTCCGCTGATCCCACCGAGGAAAGTCTCATGGGTGGCAGCTTCGCAGCCCTTGACCCCGGTGTACCCCTCACCCCCACGCGCATTCGGGACACCGAAGATTCCGCCTATGGCGAAGATCGCGATCACGAGGAGGAGCAGGTCGCCCCTACCGCCCTTGCGAGGACGGTGTCCATGGCCTTGCTTGCTCCTGCGGTGGCAATGGGAATGTCCGCAGAACTGATCTCGCGCGCGGCTCGCGCCGTGGCTCCGCGGAGACCCGATGCGATCCAGGTCACGCGGACCCGAACCCGACGGGAACCCTAGCTCCATTTAAAAACATTAATGAAATCGGAACAATGGCAGCCTTTGGTTCACCGCTATCGCGAAACCTACGCCCGACATCCGTTTCGCCGCGTCCCGAAAATGCTTTGCGTTCCACTTCCCTCGTTGACAGGTAGGACACCGGCTTATACCTCCCCCGCGTCTTCACCCTATCGACTAGGGTGAATCCGTTGGTCGCAGCGCTCGGCGAGATCGCCAAATGCAGCTGAGCAACACGCGCAGGTCCCCTTCCAGGAAAATCCTGGTCCCGGCGCGAACGACCGCACGAGGTCCCGGGTACGTCCCGTGGCCTCATGCGGCAACATTCGATGGTGCCGTACAGGCACAGATGTGAAGGACGCGAGATGCCGACGATCAACCAGCTGGTCCGCAAGGGACGCACGCAGCTCAAGGAGCGGAGCGACTCCCCGCACCTCAAGAACTGCCCCCAGAAGCGTGGCGTGTGCACGCGCGTGTATACGACGACCCCGAAGAAGCCGAACTCGGCTCTGCGGAAGGTAGCTCGTGTTCGCCTCGTGAATGGCCTCGAAGTCACCACCTACATCCCAGGTGAGGGGCACAACCTGCAAGAGCACAGCGTGGTGCTCATCCGTGGCGGTCGTGTGAAGGACCTCCCGGGTGTTCGTTATCACGTTATCCGAGGCACGCTCGACGCTACCGGCGTAAACGCGCGTCGGCGTGGTCGGTCCAAGTACGGCGCGAAGCGCCCCAAGTAACGCTCATTCGCGTCAAGGAAGTAAGCAATGCCCCGTCGTGGAAATATCCCGAAGCGCCGTGTCAACCCCGACCCGAAGTTCGCCGACCGCTTGGTCACGAAGTTCGTGAATGTCCTGATGTTCGACGGCAAAAAGGCCGTCGCGGAGCGTATCGTATACGACGCTTTGGACATCGTCGGTCAACGCACGAACGAAGATCCGGTCAAGGTATTCAAGCGCGCGCTCGACAATGTGAAGCCCGCCGTAGAGGTCAAGTCTCGTCGTGTAGGCGGTGCGAACTTCCAGGTTCCTGTCGAGGTGCGTCCCGATCGTCGAGTCGCTCTCGCCCTTCGTTGGATGCGAGACTTCTCCCGTGACCGAGGCGAGCGCACGATGCGCGAGCGCCTTGCGAATGAGATGCTCGACGCGGCCCAAGGACGCGGTGGTGCTGTGAAGAAGCGCGAGGACACGCACCGTATGGCCGAGGCCAACAAGGCCTTCGCCCACTACCGCTGGTAA
>JBMTAX010000384.1:0-3924 GCA_049429145.1 Myxococcota bacterium | reverse complement strand
ACACCGGTGCTGTCCCAGTGCCCCCCTGAACGCGGCTCTGCCGAGCAGACCTTCTGCCCAGGGAGCTGGGCCCGGTTTTGACACATTGGCGTGGGCCGACTACTCACACTTCTCCCGTCGAACCCGCTCGGGTTCACCCCTCGTTCTCCTGATTGTCGAGCACGAGTGACGCCCCCGGAGCCTCGCCATGTCGTTCTTGCATCGCTTGCTGCCCGTCTTCTGTCTCACCGTCGCCGCGCTCCTGACGCAGGGCTCCTCTTGCGGGGGCCGAACCCTCGACACTAGCGACGATGGCACCGGTGAGAATACCAGCGCGGCCCTCGTCTGTGAGTCCGCAGACGATTGCCCCGACCCGGCGAACTACGATTGCCTGGGCGTGTGCTTGCAACGCTGCGCCGCTGACACGGTCTGCAAGCCCAGCGAGTTTTGCTCCGCCCGAGGCTACTGCGAAGGGGGGTGTCGGACGTCGGCGACCTGCGGCGACGGACAGGTCTGCAGCGACGGAGACTGTATCGCGGGAGAGAGTGCCGGCACCTGCGGTAACAAGTGCGACTGCCAGCCCGGCCAGGTCTGCTCGGGGGGCGTGTGCCAAAGCCCGCCCGCCGAGTGCGCCAGCTCCAGCGATTGTGGACGCGGCCAAGGCGACCAATGCGAAGACTACCTGTGCAACGGCTTCACGAAGCAGTGCTTCGACGACGACCCGGACCCGTGCAGCGTCGACACCGATTGCCAGGGACGACCCGGATGCCAAGGCGGCTGTCGCTGCAGCCCTAACCAGCAGTGCGTGCCTTCCGCCGCCTGCACAGCCGCCACCGCGGAGGCCGACTGTGGGCCCGGCTACTACTGCACGGCTGACCTGAGCTGTGACACGGCGCCCGCATGTACCGCGCAGGCGCAGTGCACCTCCTTGGGCCTCGTCTGCAACCTCGGCACTGGCGTCTGTGAGTCCCCGCGGCCCTGCACATCGGCAAGCCAATGCACGACCGCTCCCTACACCTTCTGCGACACCAGCGAGGGAGCTTGTGCGGTTCCGCGTTGTGACAACGGCGGCCTCACCTGTCCTTCGCCCCAGACCTGCGGCGTGAACGGCTCCTGCGTTGCCCCCGGCACCGGGGCGAGTTGCACCTCTGACGCCAGCTGCTCCAACGACCCGTGGCCGAACACCCAGTATTGCAACTTCCAGTCGGTCTCTGGGGCCGGGGAGTGCAGCGTCGGCTGCCGTTCCAATGCTTCCTGTCCGAGCGGCCAACAATGCAACTCTCAGCGCCAGTGCGTCGCGAGCTCTGGCGGGGGCGGTTCACTCGGACAAGCGGGTGATCCTTGCGATGAGCCTCTCAACGACCCCGACTGTGGCTCAGGTCTCATCTGCACCTTGCTCGGCACCTGCGAGGAGCTGTGTGACCCAGCGACGTGCGACGCCGACCCCACGTCGTGCTGCCCCCTGTCGGGATACGCCAACTGCGAGGCAGGTCTGCTCGTGCCAGGTTTTTGTCGCCCCTGAGCTGGGCAGAATCTGTCGTGCGTCCCTCGTCGGGGGTACACTGACGAGGCATGCCTGCCACCACCGAAAGTAGCCACGGTGTGCCGTCATCTCCCATGGCGGCTCCTTCATCGTCACGCTTCGCTCCAGGCTCCTTCATCGCTGGCTACCGCCTCCTCTCCCCCCTCGGCGCTGGGGGCATGGGCCGCGTGTTCCTTGCCCACGACGAGCGCCTTGATCGAAGCGTCGCCCTCAAACTGTTGCCCCCGGAAGATGCAGATGACGAGGGACGCGCACGTTTCCTGAGGGAGGCGCGGGCCTTGGCACGGGTCGAGCACGCCAACGTGGTCCACGTCTTCGCGAGCGGGATTGACGACGACGTCGCCTGGATGGCCCTCGAGTACATCGAAGGGACCGCGTTGTGCGACGTGCTGGGCGAGGGGGGCCTCGACGAGGAGACGGCTCTGTCCCTTGCCGGGCAGATCGCTCATGGTCTCGCAGCCGTGCATGAGGTGGGGGTTGTTCACCGGGACATCAAGCCCGACAACCTTCTGCTCGACGACGAGGGGCGCCTCCGCATCGTCGACTTTGGCGTTGCCCTCTTCGACGACGTCGCGCGCACGGGGGGCTTCACCACCCGTGCGGGGGTCGCCATCGGCACGCCCCACTACATGGCGCCAGAGCAGGCGCGCGGCGGGCGCGTCGACGGGAGGGCCGACGTGTGGGGGCTCGGCGCCACGTTGTGGGCGCTGCTCACGGGCAAACCCCCTTACTTTCGGAGCCTCGATGAGCCCGACATGGACATCCTCGCGCGGGTACTACAAGAGCCCCTCCCCGATGTGAGGAACCACGCACCAGTTTCCGCGGCGACGTCGACGCTGCTCGGAAGTCTGCTCGAGAAAGATCCCACAAAGCGCCCAAAGGATCTGCGTGCCATCGCAGATCTCCTCGAGGAGACCGCCGATGCGGTGATGGGCGGGGACGTCGAGCCTGCGAGGAAGCTCGATGAGGACGCGGCTGTAGCGTCAGACCAGCCGACGTTGCTCGACGAGGCCTCTCGGCTCGGCGCTGCCGCGTCCACGCCAGAGACCGGAACGTCGACGCTCGCACCGGTCAGTCCCCGTGGAAAATTTGCAGTGGTCGCGTGGCCGACGGTGACGCTGCTGCTGGCCGTTGGCGTGCTCGCGACGTGGAGCTGGCGTCACCGTGCGCCCGGCACTGACCTCGCCCCCATGCTCATCGTCGACGAGAATGCAGCCGAAACGGTGCAGGCAGCCCCCGCCGAGCGCGAGTCCCTCGGCAACGTGGGTGCTGCGGGCGAGGGGGTGCCGGTCGGCTCGGTGGCTGAGCCACCTGCCGACAACGAGGGGGAAGGTTTTGGGGGTGTCGTGGCTGACGGAGATGCCAGCGAACCAGGCCCGCCCGAGACCGTCACCATCGACGACTGGAGCGCGGCGGCCCGCGGGGATGGGCCGACAGCTCTCGCCGCGCTCACGTTTCTGCTCGACGACACCAGCGAGCCCGCACGGAGTGCAGTGAAATCCCTCGTCGCTGGGGGCGGGGCGCCCGCGTCCCGCGCCATCGCGGCCATCGCTTCGCGGCGGGCACTGGCGCACGTCGGCGCGCTCGAATCGGGGCTCATGTCTGCTGCTCGCCCCCTCGCGCTCGAGAGCGTGGCCGCGCTCTCTTCGCTGCGCAGCACCGAGGCCTTCGAGCTGCTCCGCCGCGCTGCGGAGACCCACGGTGAAACAGGCGTGCGGGAAGCTGCCCGCCGGGAGAGCGAAGCCATGTTCTCTGTCGAGGAGTGATGCATCGAGCCCACTGCGCCCTCGCGGCGTCGGGACCAGTGGCCAAGTGAGAGGGCGCGCCCCCTCCGGGAGGAGAGGACACGCCCTGCCACAAGCGCCGTGTTCTCGGTGCCCGACGTTACCGATCAGTTGGTGCCACAGCTCCCCGTACCGTCGGCGACGAAGAGTTCTGCCGGGATGTCTGCGGCAGTGCGCGGATTCAGACGGTACACGTCGAAGGAGATGTTCACGATACCGGTGAGGCTCGTGAAGGTCTGGTCCAACTGGCGGCTGTCCTCGCATTTGTTCGCGGTGTTGGCGCACGTCCGCTCGGTCGAGGTCGCGGGCACGCTCTTCCAAAAACCACCGAAGGTCGGGTCGGTCTGGAACAGGTCTCCCACCTCGACGTCACCGGTGACCCGGAAGTAACCGAAGTCACGCATGTAGGCCGCGACGTCATTGCTGCTGTAGGGATAGGCTTCGCATGCCGAGGTGGTCTTGACGTTGACGAGCTCGACGAGCACGCCCTCGAAGCCCTCCACGGCGGCGTCGGGGGTCTCGGCGTCGCGCGCTGCGCCGCCCTGCTCCACGGTGACGGCGGGGCGGCCCCCCTTGAGACGGCTCGGGTGACGGGCATCGCCCGCATCGAGCGCGCCG
>JBMTAX010000383.1:0-3949 GCA_049429145.1 Myxococcota bacterium | reverse complement strand
GGGCCCGCGGCGCAGCGTGACGCTGGCGGGCGACATCGTGCAGAAGGTGGTCTTCGACAACGGTTTCGAGGACTGGCCCATGCTCCTCGAGCAGCTCGGCACCGCCGGCACCACCGTCGAGCCGTTCCGTCTCACCTACCGCTCGACGAGTGAGGTGGTCGCTTTCGCACGTGAGGTACTGGGCCCTCTCGCCCCAGCAGAACCTCCTCGGGCGGTACGTTCCGGGGCCCCCGTCGAAGCATTCCACTTCGACGACACCGGCGAGGAAATCGCATTCCTCGCAGCCAACCTGCGCAGCGTGATGGCGCGCGAACCGAATGCCAGCGTCGCTGTGCTCACCCGCCACCCCGAGCGGGCTCGTTTCTTCGCGAAGATGCTTGATGAAGCCGAGGTGCCACGACTTCGTCACATCGACGGTCCTCACGCGGTCACCTTCGCGCCTGGCGTCGACGTGACCCACATCGCGCAGGTGAAGGGTCTCGAGTACGACTACGTGGTACTGTGCGAAGCCAACGGAAACACCTATCCTGACGAGGTCGCCGCCCGTCACCTGCTGCACATCGGCGCCACACGCGCAGCGCACCAGCTCTGGGTCACATCGTCTGGACAGGCCCCGAGCCCGCTGCTGCCCGGCGTACTGTTCGAGAACTGAGCGCTGCGCCGTCGATGACCATGGGCGCTCAGAGTTGCTCGTCGAGATAGCGGCCGAGTGCGGCGATGTTGCTGCGGCCGTCGTCTTTTGCGCGGGCGAAACGATAGTCCGAGCGGCCGCCAGCGAAGCCGCTCACCTCCTCGAGGTCGAGACGCTCGTCGAAGGTGGCCGCGGTCACCCAGGCACCGCCCTTGGGGTCTGGCTCGAAGAGCGCACCAATGGGAGCTCGTTCCTCGGCCATCATCAGCAGGTGCTTGCGCACGCGGTTCTCGACTGGCGTCTGTAGCCTGACCACGAAGACGCCGGGGGCCTCCTCGCGGCCGCTACGCTCGGCGAGGCGCCTCGCATCGTCCTCCACCAGCCGGCCTGCACTGGCCAACTCGTCGAGAAGGTGGCGCAGGTCCGCGGATTCTTGCTCGGCCACCAACGACGCTGCCACCTCCCCGAGCAGCTCTGCACGCCTCGTCAGCGAGTAACGACCACTGGCCTCCTCCAGCGCGTAGGCCAGACGGGCACCGCGCTCGCTGAGACTGTGGCCCCGGCCGGGACTATCCACCGCACAGGCGTCCTCGTCGGCCTCAGCCCAAGGTTGCACTCCCCCGCGTCGCCACTTCACCGCCGCGACAAGGCCGTCGAAGTCAGCGTGTGCCACGACCTGGTCGACGGGGTCGCCCCTCTCTACCCGCTGCACCAACTCTACGGTCACAAGCTGTGGGCAAGCGTGGGCAACGCGATTCGGGACGAGCACAAAGCGCGGGTCGTCGCTCACATGGGCCCAGCCATCGCGGTGGAGGTGATGGTCTACCCAGCACAGCAAGCGGGGCCCGAGGGCTCGGATGAACGGTAAGGTCTTGCCCTGAAACTGCTGCCCCGCCGCGAACGCTACATCGACGACGACCACGCGCCCGTCAGGGGGAGCGGGCAGATGCCGAGGATGCGTCACCCAGGTAAAGCCCGTCGAACCAGGCGGTCGTCCCATAGTGGTCACCCTCCCTTCACGCGTCGGCGTCCTCGAACGACGTATGGGACGCATCGCTTGCGCGCCTGTTTGGATCCTACACGAGTCAGGTCTACGCGATAGCCGTTCGCGGTCCCGTTCACGGAGAACGGTGTGGCGTCTCACACCTGGACAAACCGCAACGAAGATCTGTCTCACGTCGTGCGAAATGGGCCGGGCCACGCCACGAGCGAGCTCGATCGGTATGCTGAGGGGAGAGGTGCTTCTTGCCCGCTCCCTGGCTGCTCGTCCTCACCCTGCTCGGCGTCGCGACGAACGGTGGCGCAACGGGCAGCCCATGGCCGAGCGGAGTTTCTGTCGAGGGGCTCGCAGAGTTGACCACCGAGGGAGAGATCCTCTTCCTGCCTCAACACAACAGCAGTCCGTTCGTCGCCGTGATCACCTCCCGCTCCGCACGGCCTTGCGGCCTCCTGGAGACGGAGCTCATGGAGGTGCAGGGATATCCACGCATCTGGAACAGCGTAAAGCACGTGCGCATTCTCGCAGCCTCTCCGCAGCGCGTGGAGTACGAGTTTGACGTCGATTTGGTGCTGAGCCCGACGATAAAGGGGGTAGTGGAACACCCCCGGCGAGGGCTCGTGGTGTTTCACGACCTGGAGACCAACGGTCGCTTTTCGTACTTCTTGCGACCGGTACACAACGGCTGCCAAGTCTCTTACCGCCTGTACCAACCAGAAGGACATCAGAGCGGCTTCGTGAGGCTCATCACCGCCATTGAGTCACGAGCGACGGACAGCAGTGAGCTCATCGGAGGCCTCGCCTCCCTGCGGGGGGTAGTGCGCATGAAAGCCTCACCGTCGCGCAGCGGGGTGGAGGCAGCCAAGGGCGAGCTGGCCCTCGAGGCATTGGCCTCCCACGGCACGGTGGTGCAGACCATCTACGAGCGTGACGCGCCGCTGCAGCTGCGCAGCAAACGCCGCGTCGCGCGCGCCCCCGCAGAGGTGCTCGCGGCCATCCGCGACCGCGGCGCCTACGACGATCGAGGAATCATGAGGACGGCCGAAGCGAACGAGGGAGGCGGGCGTTACGTTGTGTCCTACTTCGGTGGCCGCGTGGCGTTCGAGACCCTCGCCTCAGAGAGCGGCTCCCTCGAGGAGCCTGGAGGAATCACGATCCTCGAGCGCTTGGTCGGCGGTGACGTCGACGACGGGCACTGGCGATGGCACCTTCACCCCGTCGAAGGAGGCACAGAGGTAGAGCTCTTGCTGAACGTCGACCTCCCACGCGGCAGCGTCGTCATGCGCAACCTTTTGAAACAGGACCCGGCAATCGGATACGCGGTACCCATGCAACTCACCCTGATGATGATGTCTGAGCTCGTCGGCGGCCAGCCGCTGCCCCGACGAGAGAGCGTGCCACTCGCTGTCAACGACTGACAGTGACGCCTGACATGGCGGGCATGTCCTCGAGCACCGTGGCCATCAGTGCACTCAGTCGTGCTCCCCATGACGGTGTGGGTTCGGGACTGCCGTTTGGCTGCAGCACCCCCTCAACGGCGTCACGCATGTGCGCAGCGGACGGGTAGCGTTCTTCACGCGGCTCCGCGCACGCGAGCTCAACAAGGAGACGCTGCTCGTAGGGGATGCGACGTGGGAGCTTACGGATGCGACCTCGTCGATGCATTTTCAGCAGCTGCGGTTCCGCCAATCCGACGCAATCAAAAGCGGTCTCCCCGACGAGCATCTCATAGAGCACGCAGCCTACGGCGAAGACATCGGAACGACCGTCGAGCGCCTCGAGCCGTGCCTGCTCTGGCGATAGATATCCAGGAGAGCCCACAATCTCGTCGGGCGTGGGCTCGCTGCAGCTGGCGACGGCCGCACCGAAGTCAGCCACACAAACCCTACCGTCGTGGCCCAACAGAATGTTGCGAGGATTGAGGTCGCGGTGCACGAGCCCCATCGAGCCCCCTGTTGGGTCGGGGAGGCCATACGCGAAAGCAAGACCTGCAAGCACCTCGTGGGCGATATAGAGAGCGAGCTCTGGAGCGAGAGGAGCACCCGACTTCTCGATGTGCGACAGCAACGTCCTGAGATCACAGCCCTCGACGAACTGCACCGCGACCCAGTCCGCGCCCTCGTGCACTCCACGATCGAGGGCGCGCACAAGATTCGGATGATCGCTGAGCAACGCCAGCTGAATCTCACGCAAGAACCCTGCACTGACCGCTGGATCAAAGCTGAGGTCACGACGCAGCAGTTTGAGGAGGCATATCTGCCCAGTCACGAGGTCCCGCGCACGAAACAGCTCCGCGGTGCCTCCCACGGCGAAGCGGTCGG
>JBMTAX010000382.1:0-3953 GCA_049429145.1 Myxococcota bacterium | reverse complement strand
TACGTCGGCGCCCGAGGTCATCGCGCGGGCAATCATCCGGGGCTTCGGTGGAGCTGTGAGCTCCACCTGACGGATGCGTAGTGCGTGAGGTACGGAGGTCACCTGCCAAGCGGACGCGCGAACGTCGCGGGTCTCGTGGAGGAGCCCGAGGGGCTCCCCTCGATGAAGAGCCTGGCGGCGTTGGAAGCGATGACGGTGAAGCGCACGCAGCCGATCGCCGAAAACCTGCTGCAGCTCGGTGACGAATTGAACCGCCCCTGGGGTGACGATCTCCTCGGTCACCTCATCCTGCGGTGGAACCAGCCGCCAACGTCCTGCGGATGGGACTCTCCCGTACGCCACTGGTCCTCCTGCTGTAACAGGAGTAGATCTAGGTCAATTTTTGGGTGTGGCTAGCCGCAGAGATTGCGAGGCAGGCCGCATAGCGTAAACCGCAAAGGCGATGCCGTCTCACCCACCCCGCGGGGCGTCTGACGCTTAGCCCCCCCTGCTCGTTGGTGACCCATTCGGGGCCGGATGAGAGAACCATACAGATTAGGCTGATGCTATTGTTGCAGCGGAGGGTATGCCGTGGAGGATCTACTTGCCGCCCGGTTGCAAATGGCGGTTTCGCTTGGATTTCATATTCTTTTCTCTGTGGTTGGCATGGCCATGCCGACACTCATGGTCATCGCTGAGGTTTTGCACGTAAAGACCCGCAAGACCGTATATCTCGAGCTTGCGCACCGATGGGCCAAGGGCACAGCCATTCTTTTTGCCGTGGGCGCAGTGTCCGGCACTGTTCTGAGTTTTGAGCTTGGACTGCTCTGGCCGCGCTTTATGCAGCTCGCTGGACCACTGATCGGTCTCCCGTTTACCCTCGAGGGATTTGCTTTCTTTTTCGAAGGAATCTTCCTTGGCATCTACCTCTATGGCTGGAACAGGCTGCATCCGTGGGCACATGCCGCGTCGGGAGCTATCATCGCCATTTCAGGCATTTTCGGGGGCGCCTTCGTCGTCTCCGTCAATGGATTTATGAACACTCCCGCGGGATTCGACCTCGTCGATGGCCGATGGGAGAATCTTCGTCCCTGGGACGCCTTCTTGAATCCCGCATTCCCCACGCAAGCATTGCACATGGTTCTAGCGGCCTACGTCAGTGTTTCCTTCGTTGTCCTCGGAATCCACGCTGCACGATTGTTGCGCGCCCCTTCGAACCCTCTACACAAGGCCGCTCTCCACATTTGCTTCGGCGTAGCTGTCATCACGACCCCAGCCATCATGATCAGTGGTGACCTCAGTGCCAAACACGTGGCTGAGAGGCAGCCTCTGAAGCTGGCCGCTGCCGAAGGACATTTCCACACCACGAAGGGAGCAAGCCTGTCCATCGGTGGTTGGCCATCGCGTGAAGACAAAACATTGAAAGGTGCGCTGCATATTCCAAAGGCTCTGAGCTTCCTTGCCTTCGCCGATTTTGACGCTGAGGTGAAGGGTCTCGAGGAGTTCCCTGAAGAGGAATGGCCTCCGCTGGCCCCCGTGCATCTCGCCTTCCAGATCATGGTGGGCTGCGGCATGGCCATCATTGGACTCTTGGGTCTTGGCATGCTCTTGCTGTGGAAGTGGCGAGATTTGGCGCAACCCTGGTGGCTCAGGGCCGTAGCGTGGGCCTCCCCGCTCGGGCTTGTGGCGGTCGAGGCCGGCTGGACGGTGACGGAAGTGGGACGCCAACCCTGGATCATTCAGGGGGTACTGCGGACGGCCGATGCTGTCACCCCGGTAGGCGGGCTCTGGCTGCATTTCGTCGGCTTCACCGCCCTCTACTTGTTCCTCGGCGTCGTTGTCGTCATGTTGTTGCGAGCGCATGTGACCGCAGCGGATGACCGACAGGAGGCGCAACCATGACTGCGGAATGGCTCGTCTACTTCGTGATGGGGGCGGCCTTGGTGGCCTATGTCGTGACCGGTGGCGCCGATTTCGGGGGTGGCGTCTGGGACCTCTTGGCGTCTGGCCCCCGCAAGCAATTGCAGCGAGCAGCCGTGGCGCACGCCATTGCCCCTATTTGGGAGGCAAACCACGTTTGGCTCATATTCCTCATCGTTTTGCTATTTACAGTGTTTCCAACGGCATTCGCGACCATTGGGGTTGCGCTTCATTTCCCCATTGTGCTGACTCTCATTGGCATTACGCTTCGAGGAACGGCGTTCACATTCCGCGCCTACGGCCTGCAGCCAGATAGTACGCGGCTGCAGTGGGGCAGAGTCTTTGGATGGTCGAGCGCGCTGACGCCCATCTTCATGGGGATGTGCCTTGGAGCACTCGGCACGGGTGACATCCGGGTTGTCCAGGGAGAGGTAATCACTGGTTCTGGGGCTGGATGGACTACCCTCTTCGCGGTCCTCGTAGGCCTCTTCGCGCTTGTCCTCTTTGCTTTGCTCGCCGCTGTCTACCTCACCTACGACACAGAGGGAGATGTGCGTGAAGACTTCCGCACGAGGGCGATCCTCTCAGAAGGCATTGCCTTTTTGATGGCCTCCGCCGTTTTCTCCGTAGCGCGTTCGTCCGCACCTAAGCTCTATGAGGGGCTCGCTCGTTCCCCATGGACGTGGCCCTTGCAGGTCGCCACTGCAACAGCTGCCATCGGGGTTATCGCCTCCCTGTGGCGGCGCCGTTACGGACGAGCTCGCTTCTGGGTCGTGATGCAAGTGGCCCTGGTCGTGGCGGGCTGGGGGGCGGCCATGGACGGACATCTGGTGCTTCCCGACGTGGAGGTGGGCAATGCCGGAGCCCGCTCGGAGGTCATCTCGGCGGTCGTTCCCATGATCGGACTCGGGTCTGCGCTGCTCGCTCCCTCCCTCTGGCTCCTGTTTCGGCTCTTTAAGCGGCCGTCTTCCCAGGAGCTACAGGCGAGGGAGCGCAGCGACGAGCCTAGCGGCGGCTGACGTCAGCGATGGCCTCACAAAGTGCTGCCAGATTCGCGTCAGTAATCCCCGCGACGTTGATACGCCCTGAGCGGACGGCATAGATGGCGAAATCTTCTCGCAGTGCATCGACCTGCGATGGCGAAAGGCCCGAGAATGAAAACATCCCGCGCTGCTGCAGGAGTCCAGAATAATCCCCTTCGGCGCGCGCAGCAGCGAGCCCCGCGACCAACCCCTCCCGCATCGCTTTGATTCTCGCTCGCATCGTCGTCAATTCCTCCTCCCATCGACGACGAAGGTCTGCATCACCGAGTATCATTTCCACGATGGCTGCACCATGTCGCGGAGGATTTGAATAGTTCGTACGAACCGCAACCTTGAGTTGGCTCAAGGCGCGGTCTGCGGCATCTCTATTCTCGGCGACGAGCGTCAGCGCACCCACGCGCTCGCAATAAAGCCCAAAGTTTTTCGAATAGCTGCTCGCAACGAATACCTCGGGACACTCGTTGACGATGGAGCGAAGGCCACGCACGTCCTCCTCAAGCCCATCGCCAAATCCCTGGTAGGCGAGGTCGATGAGGGGAACGAGGCGCCTGTCAGCGCATACTTTGGCGATAGCCCGCCACATCTCTTCACTGGGGTCGACACCACTTGGATTGTGGCAACAGCCGTGTAGCAGTACGACGTCGCCGGCATCAGCATTCGCGAGCGCCGCGAGCATCCCCTCCTCGTCAAGACGCCGGCTCTTTTTCTCGTAATAGGGGTAGCGAACCACATTTACCGAGGCGGCCGCGAAGATTTGCACGTGGTTTTCCCACGTCGGATCGCTAACGAAAACGCGACAACCGGGGGCATGACGTGCCAGTAAATCGGCTGCAACGCGCAAAGCCCCGGTGCCCCCTGGAGTTTGCGCCGTCACCGCGCGCCCCTCCTTTGCGCCAAGCGTGTCGTCACCAAACAGCAGCGCGCGTACTTGGGCTCCAAACGTGGGATTTCCGGCGATTGGAAGATAAGTTTTGGGAGCGCCCTGCTCGATGAGGCGCCGTTCAGCCATGC